>JABMMY010000298.1 GCA_013205415.1 Deltaproteobacteria bacterium | reverse complement strand
TTACTAGAGTGGCCATTTTGTATTTCGTCTGGAAATGGAGTGGGAACAGAGCAGTTTTGTGCTTCTGTTGAACAAAATGGGGTATTTGAACAAAGTGGGATATCCGGTTTTTCACACTTCCATCAGAAAAAAATTACTAGTTTTTATTTAGGAAGGCTTCTAGAGGCGCAAATAGCCCCCTTTTTTTTACAGGGGTGGCAACACCTTCATGCGGTAAATAGGACGGCTCCCAATGGGGATATTTTTATTAAGAAACAGGCCAAGTTTTCCCGTTGCTTCAATAAAAACGAATGGGCTTTTTTTCTGGATGTTTTTCAGGCGGGACCCTTTTCGGGGGTGCAGCTATATACAAAATATTTACCCTTAGAATGTATAGGGGAGTTCCAGAGAAAAATGGGCCCTATAGAGGCAAGAACTAGTCTTCCGGGTGTTGGGGAGGTCGTTTTTATCAAGAAACTGGAAGGGGATCGGAAGAATGAAAATAGAGATAGGTTTTTAAACTTAAAATTTATTCCGGAATTCGAAAAAGATTCTGTTTCTCTGGGCACTCATGATCTCATTACCTATCAAGGGACATCTGGGGTGAGCCTATCGGGTATTTCATCGGTCATTAAACGCCCAGGGTTTTCTACCGGTTTTCGTCGATTGGAGAATCCGGTTTCAACTATTGTAATTAAGGGGCCAAGAGCGGCCAGCACCTTAAAGGTGATCTTAGCACTCAGGTCTGCCATTCCAGGCCAAGAGATGAGTTTAAATTGGAATGGCAAAAAAATAATAACCGCTAAAATATTTTCCGATCCTAAAGAATTCGTTTTTTTAAGTCATGATCTAGCCGCAGAAAATCGCTTAACTTTAAAGGCTAATAACCCGCCGAGTCTTGAGGCCTTTCTGAAAACATTGTGGACCCAGGAGGGAATAAAAATGTTTCTAAGGCCGATAACAATTTATCATCTATGGAATACCGCCGGAGACCGAGCCTTTAGTGCCATAACTAAACTTGAGATACGGGCTGACTAAGACTCATTAAACAGGATGGGAACAGATACGGTAGCGATTCGAGAGTGACCATTCCCCAGAGCTAAGGTATATTTTTACCCTATGTTAAACAGAGAAGAGGTTCTGAAAATAGCTAAGTTAGCCAGGCTAACATTAACTGAAGAGGAGATTGGTTTTTATCAAAAACAATTAACTCGTGTTTTGGGCCACATTCAAGATCTGAATCAGGTGCCCACGGGAACCACCGCATTTGTTCAGCATATTCCTAGTGATGCCGAGCCCTTTCGAAAGGATGATGCCGAGCCATTCCCCAGTCCTCTTGACCTAATGAAAAATGCGCCCTCTGTAGAAAACAACAGTTTTTTATTACCGACAATAGTGGAACACAGCTAATGGAATTTGGAATACAAACAATTAAAGAGCTACTCTCGGGGTATCAAAAAAAACAATTCAAGCCCTCTGAGGTCATTGGGGCCTATTTAACAAATATTTCTGAACGAGATGAAAAAATAAATTCATTTTTACAGGTTCGCATAGAGGAGTCATTGGGTAGAGCAAAGAGACTTGATGAGAAAATGTGTGAAGCCGAAACCCTTCCCCTGTTTGGAATTCCCATTGCGATTAAGGACAATTTTTTAGTGAGTGGTTGGCAAGCCACTGCGGGATCAAAAATTCTCTCCGGTTATGTGTCTCCCTATACGGCAACCTCTGTTGAGAGACTAGAGGCCATGGGAGCCATTGTGATTGGAAAGGTTAACTGTGACGAGTTTGCCATGGGCTCTTCCAATGAAAATAGTGCCTTTGGTAATGTAAGAAATCCCTGGGATCTAGAGAGAGTTCCTGGTGGTTCTAGTGGCGGTTCCGCTGCCGCCGTAGCTGCCGGATTTGCATCGGTATCTTTAGGTACCGATACGGGAGGGTCCATTCGTCAGCCTGCAAGTCTTTGTGGTTTGGTAGGGCTAAAACCCTCTTATGGACGAGTGAGTCGTTACGGAGTGATCTCCTATGCAAGTTCACTTGATCAGGTGGGGCCTTTTTCTAGGACGGTATGGGATTCAGCTAGAGTATTAGAGGTCATGGCGGGATTTGACGACAGAGATGCCACCAGCTCTAAACGATCGGTTCCAAAGTATACGGAGGAATTAAAAAACATTTCAGAAAAAAAGTTTACTCTAGGTGTTTCACGAAAATGGTTAGAGGGGGTCGATCCCGATGTGGCCAAATCTTTTGAGGCCGGCCTAGAGATGTTCAAAAAAGCGGGTGGAAAAATAATCGAGATCGATTTACCACATGCGCGCTATGCGCTTTCGACCTATTACCTACTTGCGACCAGTGAAGCGAGTAGTAATTTAGCTAGATATGATGGAGTTCATTATGGCTACCGAACCCAATCGGCTACCACAAGTGAAGAGCTTTACAGTCGCAGTCGTGGTGAGGGCTTTGGGCGAGAGGTCAAGCTTCGTATTATGCTTGGTACCTATGCTTTAAGTGCGGGCTACTATGACGCCTTTTATTTAAAAGCAAATCAGGTCAGAAAAAAAATTCAAGAGGACTTTGAAAAGGCCTTTACCCAATGTGATTTTGTAGTGGCCCCCACCTCTCCTAGCACAGCCTTTAAATTAGGAGAAAAAACTGACGATCCTCTAAAGATGTATCTTTCAGATATTTTTACACTGCCTGTAAATTTAGCGGGGCTTCCCGGGCTATCGATCCCCTGTGGTTTGGATTCCAAAAATCTTCCGATCGGCTTTCAATTAATTGGAAAGCCATTTGGAGAGAGTGTGCTTTTTGAAGCGGCTCAACAATTTGAAGCGTTACGAGGAGAGTTTCCTTTGCCTGGCTTTTTGGAGGGCGCATGTCGACGATAGAAAAATATGAATCGGTCATCGGACTAGAGATTCACGCGCAGCTTTTGACCGTCAGTAAAATGTTTTGTCGATGCCCTAATCGATTTGGTTCTTTGCCCAACACCCAGATTTGTCCCATTTGCACGGCACAGCCGGGGGCTCTACCGGTCATAAATAAAAAGGCTGTGGAGCTTGGAGTGAGAGCTGCTATTGCTTTGAATTGCCAGACACACCTGGAAAGTATTTTTGCAAGAAAAAATTACTACTATCCCGATCTCCCTAAGGGGTATCAGATCACTCAGTATGAGCAGCCCTTTTGCACTAAAGGGGAGGTATTCGTTCGCTTTAAAAATGGAGATGAGAAACGAATTGGAATTACTCGGATTCACTTTGAAGAGGATGCGGGAAAATCAAATCATGAATCCTATGGAACGCTGGTAAATTTAAATCGTTCGGGGGTTCCTTTAATTGAAATTGTAAGTGAACCCGACATGCGAACGGCTCATGAGGCCGGACAATATTTAAGAACGATCAGAGGTATTCTTCGCTATGCCGATATTTGTGATGGCAATATGGAGGAGGGTAATTTCCGGTGTGACGCCAATATTTCTGTCAGATTAAAGGGGACAGAAAAATTTGGAACCCGAGTAGAATTAAAAAATATTAATTCATTTAGGTTTGTAGAAAAAGCGATTGAGTATGAGGTGCAACGGCAGGTATTAGCCGTTGAGGATGGAGAAAAAATAATCCAGCAGACCCGCAGTTGGAATTCTGCAAAAAACATTACAGAGGTCATGAGAGAAAAGGAAAATGCACATGATTACCGTTATTTTCCAGAGCCAGATCTTCCAAGTCTTGTCATTTCCGTCGAATGGCTAGATAAAATAAGGGCCGAGATGCCGGAGCTTCCAAAGCAGGCGGCGGAAAGATTTAAGAAAAGTTTTGAGCTTTCAGATTACGATGCTGCGGTGCTGACCAGTTCTAAAGAGATGGCGCAATATTTTGAAAAGGTAGTTGCGGAATCTAAAAATGGAAAGTCCAGCGCAAATTGGGTGATGAATGAGCTTTTGGGAAGGCTTAATGCGGTAGGAAAAGAGATTGAGTCCTCGCCCGTAACAGCAGGGCAACTTTCTGAACTGATAGTCAAAATTGATAGTGGTCAGATTAGCGGAAAGATCGCAAAAACCGTATTTGAAGAGATGTTTGCGACCGGTAAAGATGCCAGTAGTATTATTACAGAGAAGGGTTTTGTTCAGATCAGTGATCCCGCAGCACTAGAAAATGCCATACGCAAGGTGATTGAGAGTCATCCTTCACAAACGGCCGAATACAGAGCTGGAAAGATAAAACTTTTAGGCTTTTTTGTCGGACAGGTGATGAAGGAGACTCAAGGACAGGCAAATCCTGCTTTGCTCAATGAGCTTGTTAAGAAACTTTTAGATCAATAGACAGTTTATTTTAGTACAATACTAGTAGGTATGTTTTTTTACATAAGGGGAAATAATGCGAGCACTCATCACAGGAATTACAGGCCAAGATGGATCCTACTTAGCAGAATTTTTGCTTTCTAAGGGGTATGAGGTTTGGGGTGTGGTGAGGCGGTCTTCGTCAGAGAACTTTGAAAGAATTCAGAAGATCAGAGATAGTGTTCATCTTTTTGAGGCAGATCTTTTAGACCAGACCTCACTCACTAGAGCTGTGGAGGCCTCAAGACCCGATGAGGTATATAATTTAGCAGCACAATCTTTTGTGCCGACCTCATTTGTACAGCCCGTATTAACGGCAGAATTTACAGGGATTGGAGTTGCTAGAGTTTTAGAGGCCATTCGACATGCCGCTCCCAAGGCCAAATTCTATCAAGCGAGTTCCTCTGAAATGTTTGGCAAGGTATTAGAAACTCCACAAACTGAAACCACCCCTTTTTATCCCCGAAGCCCCTATGGAGTTGCCAAGGTTTATGGCCACTATCTAACGATTAATTATCGAGAGAGCTATGACATGTTTGCAGTTTCTGGAATTTTATTTAATCACGAGTCTCCTCGAAGAGGATTAGAGTTTGTCACCAGAAAGATTACCAATGGCGTTGCCAAAATTAAGTTGGGCCTTTCAAAGGAGCTGCGATTGGGGAATTTAGAGGCAAAAAGGGACTGGGGATTTGCGGGGGATTATGTAAGAGCCATGTGGTTGATGTTACAACAACCGGATCCCAAAGATTATGTAGTGGCTACCGGAACCACACACACCGTTCGCGAATTTTGCCAGCTTGCCTTTCAATCGGTAGGGCTTAATTATGAAAATCACGTCATCATAGACCCCTCTTTTTTACGTCCCGCCGAGGTAGAACAGCTTACAGGTTGTCCCAAAAAGGTAGAGAGAGAACTAGGCTGGAAACCTGAAGTGAGTTTCCCTCAAATGATTGAGATGATGGTGAAGGCAGATTTAAAGAGGTATTCGAAGTAACCCTCTAGGGGGCAGGAATAAAGAATTAAAGCTCCTGTTAGTATGCGATAGTTGCCCTTAATCGGTTGATTAGTTAAATAACATTGTCTATTGTCCCCCCAATGAACAAAAGCATTAGTATCATTACTCCCTGCTACAATGAGGAAGGCAATGTCAGAAACTTAAGATCTGCCGTTTTGGAGATTTTTAAATCTCTTCCCGCCTATGAGCACGAACATATTTTCATCGACAATGCATCGAAAGATAAAACCGTTTCGATATTAAGGGAGATGGCTCATGAAGATGCGAGAGTAAAGGTCATTATAAACACGAGAGACTTTGGCCACATTCGCTCCCCCCACCATGCGATTCTTCAGGCAGAAGGTGATGCCATTATTATTTTAGTTGCCGATCTTCAAGACCCCCCCGAACTGATTCTTGATTTTATTAGAGAGTGGGAAAGAGGGTATAAGGTAGTTTTGGGTGTTAAGGTGGAGAGCGAAGAATCTGCGATGATGTTTGGAATTAGAAAGATCTATTATCATCTCATTAATCGGATGGCTGAAATTGAGCTTGTTAAAAACTACTCCGGCTTTGGACTATATGATCGACAGGTCATAGATATTATAAAAAAAATAGATGATCCCTATCCCTATTTTAGAGGCATGGTAGCCGATATCGGTTTTGAATCGGCAAAAATCCTCTACACACAAAAAAGTCGTCGCCGAGGAATTACAAAAAATAATTTTTACACCCTTTATGACATTGCAATGCTGGGTATTACAAATCACTCTAAAATCCCACTGAGATTTGCCACTTTATTGGGCTTTGCCTCATCGGCCTTTAGTTTTTTGATATCTGTTGGCTACCTTATTGCTAAGCTTGTATTTTGGGACCAATTCACAATGGGAACCGCCCCCATATTAATAGGAATATTCTTTTTGTGTTCGGTATTGTTATTTTTTATAGGAATTATTGGAGAATATATTGGTGCTATTCATACTCAGGTTCTAAAGAGACCCTTAGTCGTTGAACGGGAAAGAATCGGATTCGATAGGTTAGACAAAGCAAATACTTTGGAAAAATAGCAAAGCGAACATGAATCTATCAACAGTCACACACTAGTCGAATACTAAATATGACTCAGAGTAAAGAACCTGCCGGAACTCAATCTTCTACACTGGAGAGATGGTGAGCCTTTTAAATAAATTTATTAACGATGGGGCTACCAAAGATTTCGTTTCGCCATTTTACAATTGGGCTGAGATTTATAATGTGACCGATAAACCGAGCCAGTTTTTTAGTTGCCTTACATTGCTGTGAATGCAATTAATGTTTCAAGAGTTCTTTCTCCAAGTGTTTCCATGGATTTCACACGTCCTTTACGCGCCTTGTTCACGCACGCAATAGGATTTGGTGTCCTTACAGTTCTCCAAACCCTTTTATCAAATCGGTAGTGAACTAAAAGTGAATCCAAATTCTTTTCTAACCAATAAACAGAATGTTGTGCATCCTGTCCCATTTTTACTTTTAATCTCTCAAATGCAACACGCGCCTGATTTTCACTTGAAGCATGCATGACTTTTTGAGCGAATAATTTACAGGGCTTCCTAAGTCTACCTTTAAAAAAAGTTGATTAGTGAAGTAAGCCCGTCTATCGTCAATCCAAAATGTTCAAACGAATTGGCATAGTAACCCCTTGTTATAATGAAGAGGCCAATGTCAGAAACTTAAGATCTGCCGTTTTGGAGGTTTTTAATTCTCTTTCAGGTTATGCGTACGAACATATTTTTATTGATAATGCCTCCCAAGATAAAACCGTTTCAATATTACGGACAATAGCCCATGAAGATCCCAGAGTGCCCGATTATCTGAAACTGACCCACCTAACGAGCGACAGAAATGCTGTTTAATGCCTTGCTGTGTCAATTGCAATAGTTTCTTTTTCTGAAGAGCCCATTTTTTCTCTGTAAGAGCCTCCTTTAAGGTTAATTTTGGTACTCGGATTAATGAGTCTATCGTAACTATTCAGCTCTGCGTTTGAGTTTTTCTGGCCGCAACACGTTTGTGCCCTATGCAGGATTCCAGTGTGAGTCCAGAAAAACTCAAACGCAGAGCTGAATAGTTACGAATAAATCTTTTCCCTGCATTGATTTCACAATCTTACTTCTTTAAGGTGTTCTTGAAATTGTAGAAGTGAAGCATGTTTGCGATGATATATTTTCAAGATACTCATCACTACTTCTGCTATCCAGATGGAAAACTAGCATTGAAACACATTCCAATAAGTATTGAAGTAAATTTTCGAACACATTCCTTCGATGTGAGTAGTAAAATCTCTGACTCTGATTAGGCCTGATGTTTTAATCTTAGAAGCAATCGCCATACTACCCAATATAGGATGTGAATATAGCAATTGCTTTGACAAATTAATATAACTCGCTTCTTTGTCAATAATAAAAATAAATCCACGAGTATTTCTTAATAAAGCATTCAACTTTTTATCCGAATCAATCCAACTCACCAAATCGGGAGAGTCAAATCCATTTTTTATTCCATATATAAATTCTATATACTTATCAAGCTCGCTAACGGTTATTCCCTTGTACCCAATTGGATAAGAATTTAATATTCTTTGTGCTTTGTCACTTAAATCAGCATCAATTTTCTTGCCATTGATGTTAAGTATTTTTGTGCTAGATAAATAACTACTATCAATATAATTAGTTCTCAGGTGGAATTCATTAGGTACTGAAATCACATTATATATAATTGCTACTATGAGTGAAGTAATTGAAAAACCCACCCCTATTTTTGAAAAATTGGGAAATTTATCTGTAGAACAAATTCGATATCCAAATATTCTGGCACCAGGGTTTAGAGTAGAAAATCTATGCACATAATCGGTGAAACTTATGAGCACCCAACCCAAAAATGGCACAGAACAAATAATTTGATATTTGAAATGGAAACTGTCCGGCGTAATTAAATAGTAAAAAGACACAAAAAATGCGACGATTACCGAATAGATCGCAATTGGTGAACCCGTATATCTATATACCCAAGTATAAACGGCTACTACACCAAATAAACAAAACTCACGCACATAATCAACTAAAGTAAATTTAAACAAACCAGGCTCGCCATTAAATAGTTTGTCCTGAATATATAACATCGAGCTAGAAAACAATAAAATGCAACCAAATCCAATTACTCCAACCAAGCTCATCAAAATAATGTTTCGCCGTCGCTCAAATATAGTCCTCCACCAATAAGCTTTCTTCATTAATATTAGCGATGTCATTGCTGCAGCATAGCCAATCAATGCAAATGCAGGATCTACTAAATAACATAGTATCAAAAGCAGCAGTATAAAAATTACGTTTGAAAATCTCTTAAGATCTGTCACATAAAGTTTGCCCCATATCAAACCCACGGCAAGCAATATCGTCGCGCGCTGCAAATGAAATCCAGGGGCTAATAGTAGGATAAATTGGCCCATTTTTGTGTACATATATAAAGTTATTAACACCATCACAAACGCAAACAATGGTCGTTTTTTAAAGATCAAAAATAAAAATAACGAATATAAGATAGAAATACAAAAATAAATCATCCAAGCAAGCCGTACAAAAGAAGTCGGGCCCTGATTATCATAAAGTCTTGATATTGAATCTGCTAAATATGGAACTAGATACCCGTATTGCGCACGTCCACCTAGTAAACCATCATATAAATGAACCCAATGGTGGAGGACTGCGGTGCCTTTCGCTGCCCAGTACAACTCTGACACACCCACATCGGAAACTACGAAGTGACAAGGCAAATATTTTTTATCTGCCCATTTTTTTAAGTTTAGTAATTTGTCATAATCGGCAAAATTATACATTTTATTCATTGTGAGTAATTGATTAAACTCATCTTCAGAC
>JABMMY010000297.1 GCA_013205415.1 Deltaproteobacteria bacterium | reverse complement strand
GAATTAAATGGAGAATCCTTTAGAGACTCTTCAAGGAGAGTGTTACACAATTGCACGCTGTAACATGTTATATTTATTGCTACTTTGCATCCACCTATCTTTAACCGTCTTTAAGCAAGGCATAAAAGCCACTCAGTTCCCCTTTTACTCAATCCTAAAAATTAGTAAATTCGATGGTTTAAGTTTTAGAGGCCTGGCCGAGCAATTGCTTTATTTTCTAGTAGAACATCTAACTCAGCTTGAATAGACAACTTAAGGTGTAGACAACATGAACACTCAAAAGTTTAAAAAGATAAACCCGATTTTAATCTTAGTTTTAGCGCTAAGCTCTTTCATGATTGGGTGCACTAAAAAGTGCCCTACCTCTACAGAAAAAATATCGAGTATTGTTTCGACCCCATTTAGACTGGTGGCAAGCACCGATCCCGATCCCGAAATTCAAAACAACTTAAGTAATTTCACATTTCTTGTCTTTACCTTTGCACAGAATTTCACAGGGGATGTGAAGCTGGTACTCGATAATACGCAATATGACACTCCAGTTAAAACATTTATCTACAACATAGATCCCGCATCAAAACAGCTAATCATAAAATATGCTGACCCCACCTCTTCGAGTGCTGTAGGGGATCCAGCCGGAGGAGATGCACCCGGACCTACAGGGGGAAATGATCCTGTTTTCTATAGCTATCAATTGGGGCGAGATTTAGAAATAAATAGTGAGCAGGGTGACTATTACCGCTTTGTCCCATTTACTGGGGTTCTTAATCCTGATGATACCTGTACCTTTTAACAACCCCACAACTATTTCCTAACAGGATATTTATTTGCGGCCCTCTGGATTTGCTGTTAGAACCGTGCTGAGTCGGTTACAAACAAAGACTCATGTCTTAACAAGCAATTACCAGGAGTCATTGATGTCATTACGATCTAATCTTAAAGTTGATTTCATTAAATGGGCTAATCACCCCTCCATTAACTCATTAACTCGGCAAATCACTACCTATGAAAAAAGGGTGTCCTCTCTAGTCAAAGGTTTTGATGTTAAGGGCCGTGAAGCTCGAAAACGAAGTCGCAAACAGCTAGATAAAGTTTTGGTTCAATTAAAACAAACTCGCGCCAATGTAGAAAAAAAGATCACTCAATTAGTAAGTTTAGAGGGCAAAAAACTAAATAAGCGAGTGAATGAACTTGTCGGTTATTTGAAGGTCGTATCGCGCAAAGAGGCCCGAACAGAGGCTACCGCTGGCAGAGCTAAGACGGTCACTCGTCCTAAGAGGCCCACCTCTCGAAGAGGCACCACTAGACCCACTCGTACTATTGGAAAAACTAGACCTAGCCGAACTACTCGAACCTCAAAATAGGGGTTCTAACAGCAAAGTTGTGAAAGATGCAGGTTATCCATGGGCTTTCAGAGTCATCTGAGGGCCCTTCTCATTGCGCAGTCGCTATCGGCAATTTTGATGGCATTCATTTGGGCCATAGAGCCCTACTTTCTCAAATGGTAGAGGGGGCCAGAGCCCTATCTCTAATTCCTAGTGTTCTTACCTTTTATCCCCATCCCGTTGAGGTTTTAAATCCTCAAAAAAAATTGGAGCAATTAAGCACCACAACTGAAAAGCTAGATCTAATCGAGCAGTTGGGAGTGAAATCGGTGTGTATTGCTAAGTTTGATCACACCTTAGCAGAGCTTTCTCCAGAGGACTTTTTTGAAAAATATTTGGTCAATGGGCTGAAGGCAAAGGCTGTCTTTGTGGGTTTTAATTTTAAGTTCGGAAAAAATAGAATAGGAGACACCGCTCTTTTAAAAAAACTTTGTGAAGAAAAAATGATGTCCCTCACCGTCGTTGAACCCGTTTCAGTCGTAGAGACATTACCAGGAATGTTAAAGACACGAGTGAGTAGCTCCTTTATTCGCGAAAAGATTATTCAAGGCAAAATAAAGGAGGCGAACCTTCTCTTAGGCCGTCCCTATCGTATTTCAGGGATGGTAAGGCCAGGAGATGGGAGAGGAAAGCAAATAGGGTTTCCCACGGCTAATCTTTATTGCGCAAAGGAAAAGGTGCTTCCTCAAAATGGGGTTTACGTCACCAGAGTGAAATGGCAGCTTCAGTATTTTCTCTCCATTACGAATGTGGGAATCCGTCCTACCTTCAAGATAGTGAACCCCGAAAAATTGGTGGAGGTGCATATCTTGGGACTGAATGCCCAGCTATACGATGAGTCACTGGAGCTAGATTTTTTAAGTTTTGTCAGAGAAGAAAAAAAATTTGATTCGATTGAACAGTTAAAAATACAAATCCAAAAAGATATCTTAATCGCAAAAAACTGCACTTTATTCGACACACTCTGAAAACTTGATTATAGTTATCCTACTATGATCTTAACTCCTCATCTTTTAGTTTTAGCAGCGGGCAGGGGAAGGCGAATGAAATCGGCCATTCCCAAAGTGCTTCATGAAGTTCTTTTTCAGCCCATGCTCCATCATGTCTTGGATTTGGCCTATGCCATTCCTAATTTATCCGTTTCGGTGGTGGTCGGACATGGGGAGGAGGAGGTAAGAAAGGCCAGTGAAGGTTATTCTGGTCTACAGTTTTTTCAGCAGACGGAGCAACGGGGCACTGCCGATGCGGTGAAAAGCAGCCAGGTTTTTTTAGAAAAACAAAAAGGGCATGTTCTTATTTTAAGTGGCGATGTGATCCTACTTAGAAAAACCTCAATAGAAAATTTATTGAAAACTCACGAGGCAGAAAAGGCTATTTGTAGTGTGGTGACCACCCACCTAAAAAATCCGACAGGGTACGGTCGAATCTTAAGAAATGCCAAATGTGAGGTAGTGGGAATTAGAGAGGAGGCCGATGGATCTCCGGAAGAAAAAAAAATCTCTGAAATAAATGCAGGTATCTATTGCTTTCAGATAGCCGCTCTTTTTGAGGCTCTGGCCAAAATTTCAAATCAGAATCAACAGGGGGAGTTTTATTTAACCGATGTGATCGAAATTTTAGTAAGGGAAAATAAAAAGGTGGTGGGGGTTTTATTTCCAGATGCTGAAGAGACTCTCGGCATCAACGATAGAGTAGCCTTAGCAGAGGCGGAAAAGATTTTACAGAAAAGGATTAATCAATTTCACATGGAAAATGGGGTAACCCTGCGAGGGCCCAATGAGGTGTGGATCGATACCCACAGCGAAATTGCGCCAGACGTTATTATTGAAGCTGGAACTAGAATTAAAAAATCTAAAATTGGAAAGGCTACTTTGATCGAATCCCATTCTCGTATTGAGTCCTCTACTTTAGGTGAAGGGGTTACTATTAAAGACGGCAGTGTGCTCAAAGAGTCTCTCATAGGAAATAACTCTGTCGTGGGGCCCTACGCCCATCTGCGACCAGGCTCTATTTTACAGCTAGGTGTCAAAATAGGAAACTTTGTCGAAATAAAAAAAAGTGTCTTTAAAGACGGCTCCAAAGCCTCCCATTTGAGTTACATCGGAGATGCTGAAATAGGAAGATCGGTTAATCTGGGTTGTGGGTTTATTACCTGTAACTATGATGGTGTAAAAAAACACAAAACGATTATTGAGGATGGGGTGTTTGTGGGAAGCGATTCTCAAATGGTAGCGCCGGTCACCGTAGGAGCCGGTAGCTATATAGCGTCAGGAACCACCCTCACCCGGAGTGTTCCCTGTGAAAGCCTTGTGATTAGTCGCGGCAAACAGATCACTAAACCTGGGTATGCAAAACGTTTTTTAAAAAAGTAGAAAATAAAATAGTATCCCCTTTGTAATTGTGAAATTTTAAACATATTTGAAAATTCTCAAGGCTAAATTGACCAATCTTAAAACAGCCTTAAAAATATCTTCACATTTTGTTTCGAGACTCAGATATAATTCAAAGGGTAATAAGTCAGCATGTGAGACGTTTTAAAATCTCATCTTAGTAAGGCCAAAAAAAAACTTATCATTTAGCAATAGGGTTCCGATAAGGGGCCTATATAAGGAGAAAAACTATGTCTAGTAAAAAATCGATTCTTTTAAAGTCCCAGGGTTTTACGTTAGTAGAATTACTTATTGTGGTAGCCATTATTGGAGTGTTAGCCTCCCAAGGGGTTCCCGCTTATCGTCGTATGATCATGAAATCTAGAAAAGGTGAAGCCCAAATAATGTTGGGGAATATTGCCACTGCGGAAAGTGCCTTCTTTTCAGAGTATGGCAGCTATGGAGATCATTTAGATCGCATGGGAGCTACCATGGAAGGGGCCCAATTTGTTTATGCGGCGGGGGTTAACGT
>JABMMY010000296.1 GCA_013205415.1 Deltaproteobacteria bacterium | reverse complement strand
TGGGGCGATGACTTTGGTGCTCCTGAAGAATCTGCAGTTTCTGAAGATTTTGACAGACCCATCTTTATTCATCGGTTTCCGGCTCAAATTAAGGCCTTTTATATGAAACCAGATCCCGAAAATGCTAAATTGGCTTTAGGTTGTGATTGTATTGCGCCTGAAGGTTACGGGGAAATTATTGGTGGTGGCCAACGAGAAGAGGATATTAACGCCTTAAAAACTCGACTCCATGAGCATGGACTCAAAGAGGAGGCCTTTGATTGGTATTTAGACCTTCGTAAATATGGCTCGGTTCCCCACTCTGGCTTTGGACTAGGACTTGAAAGAACTATCTCCTGGATCTGTGGGCTAGACCATTTACGAGAGGCTGCCGCCTTCCCTCGACTCATTAATCGCCTTAAACCCTAACACCTCAATCCGACTATTTGTTCGATAACATCTGTCTTCTCTTTTTACTAATTATCTTAAATTCGTATTTTTTAATCAGTAAACTCAATCAATAAATGATTTTAACACCTGTGAGGATACGATATGAAATCCACTGCTAACCGATCACGTT
This sequence comes from Deltaproteobacteria bacterium, assembly GCA_013205415.1. Taxonomy (GTDB): domain Bacteria; phylum Bdellovibrionota; class FAC87; order UBA2466; family UBA2466; genus UBA2466. The sequence continues at coordinate 6,017 of JABMMY010000296.1, read as the reverse complement.
TGTCATTTTTATCAACCTTGGGAATGTCCTTCATCACCCTATTTTTCACCTCCACCTTAGCCTTCGGAGCTAAAAGAGGGGTGGCCTTTAAAAATCCGCTCCTATTACCTCATGGGACCACAGGGGTTTCCTACTCGATAGATTTAAGAACTCTGCTTGCAGATCCAGGAGTCGCCCCTTACAGATGGGCAGCCACCGGTCTTCCTCCAGGAATCGTTTTAGATGAGGCGAATAATCTTTTAACCGGAACTCCAACTCAATTGGGAACCTTTTCTCCTAAACTAACTGTGAAGGATGCCACTCCAGAAGGGGCCGATTTAAATCACCCTGCCACGCTGATGATTTTACCCCCTCCTCCAGAATTTACGACGACAGATCTCAATTTAGGGGTGACGAAAGAGGGGGATACTTTAACGCTAGATCTCACCACCTTTCTTACCGATCCTAAATCGGCCAAAAGTTTTTCTGCTAAGGGACTGCCTAGTTGGTTAACGTTAAATGGCAGCAATGGAAAACTTTCAGGAACTCCACCCTATACCCCCTCTCATCAGTTTGTGGGCCCCTATGGCGGCATTATTTTAACCGCGATCAATGACACCGGAAGGTCCGACATGACGGCCCATGGGATCGTTCTTAAAAAAATAGTCCCTGCTAAATGGATCTCCAATCCCGTTTCATTAACCGATGCCTTTGAAGATTCTAATTATTCAGCAGATACGGCTCAGTACGTGATCAATCCTGAAAATAGTCCCATCAACTATACGTTAGTAAGTATGACTCCGCCTCCATGGTTAAATATTGGTGCTGCGAGTGGAACCCTTTTTGGAACTCCAAAGAGGCCTGGCCCGATCGAAGTGGTCGTGGCCCTTGCTACTGTCATAGATGGAGTGACCTATACCGACTCGACGACATTTAAGTTTAATGTCATTCATGTGAACCATGCTCCAAGATGGTTAGCCAATCCCATTGTGCTACCAAAAAGTAACAATGGCATTCTTGTCAGCCAGCCTCTTGCAAAATCTGCCACCGATGTGGATGTTAATGACAAGTTAACCTTTGCTATGACAGGAGCTGACTGGGCAAAGATCGATCCTACGACAGGAATATTTTCTGGAACTCCTGGAAAAAGTAATTTAGGGCTCAATACCTTTGTGGCCATCGTCACAGACCAGGACGGAGCTACCGGTTCGACTCAAGTTCAAATTACCATTGAAAAGGCTAACGAGCCGCCGACGTGGAATAATCATCCCACCCTTTTACCCGACGGTGGAGAGGATAAAAATTATGGCGATGTTGATCTCACTAAACATGTGACCGATCCCGATAATGATCGCGTTTATTTTTCGAAGCTTGACGGTCCGTCATGGCTTACCGTGAATGAAAATGGAACTCTTTCGGGAATGCCAAAGGTACAGGATATTGGCCTAAACACCTTTCGCGTCAAAGTAGCCGATCGAATTGCTACACCTGAGGACATTGCCGTCGTTCAGATTTTAGTCACACATACTAACCATGCGCCCTATTGGACGATGAATCCTCTGATCTTTAATATTCTAGAGGAGAAGGCCGTTAACCAAGGTATTTCTCAATATGCGATGGACGTAGATAATGACCCCTTAGTTTTCTCTCTTGTTTCCGGCCCCTCATGGGCGCAGCTTGACAGCAAGGGAACCTTCTCCGGCACACCGCAAATGGTGCATGAAGGAGATAACACCTTTCAGGTCGCCGTGGCAGATCCCAGTGGTGAAGTGAGGGAGGTAACGGTCATCTTCAAGGTACAGCATGTAAATCACCCCCCTAAATGGACACTTAATCCTATCGTTTTAAGTGATGCCACTGAAGATGCTGAGTATTCCGGCTCCTTACTTTCCTTTGTTACAGATTCCGATCTCCCCAATGATACGTTTCGAATCTCTAAAATATCGGCCAATCCTAGTTGGTTGAAAATAGCAGACAATGGAACTATCTCTGGTCGTCCGAAGCAGGCAGATGCTGGAAAACAATATTCTTTTCAGGTGAGAGTCTTAGATGCCGCCAATGCAGAGGCTGTGACCACAGTCCAGGTGACGGTGCTTAAGATAAATCATGCGCCTAGATGGAGTGCAGATCCTATTCCATTAAATGATGCCTACGAAGATACGGCCTATTCCTTTCCGGTTAATCTCTACGCCTCCGATTCCGATGGCGATATTTTAACCTTTGAAAAGGTGGAGGGTCCCAATTGGTTAATGGTAAGTGCAAATGGAATTCTGTCGGGGGTTCCCACCACTCTAGATATTGGGGTTAATCTCACAGCTACGTTTAAGGTCACCGATCCTAAAGGTCTTAGTGCTAGCACTAAAGGTGTGATTACCGTGGTTCACAAAAACCATTCTCCGACGATTGGAGTGCTTCCTACCTTCACAGTTAAGGAAAGAGAGGTAGCCGAATTTTCACTGACAGATTTTGTGAAGGATCTAGACAATGATAAACTCACCTTCTTAATTCTCAACTCAGCCGATTGTAATGGATGGGTGCTGTTATCTACAGAGGGGAAACTCACTTTAGATCACCCCAAGAGAATTAACGTGGGAGTCCACGATTGTAATTTCAAGGTAGATGACGGCCAGCTAATGGCGGCCGCGACATTTAAAGTGGTAGTTGAGAAAAATCCACGGGCGCCTATTTGGTTAAATGAACCGATCACAACCTTCGAAGGAAAAACTAATGAAACCTTAAATCAAAGCGTGGCAACTCTCGCTAAGGATCTTGATGGGGGAAAAATTAGTTTTACTAAACAGGCGGGAAAAGATTGGTTAAGCGTTTCAATAAATGGTGTCGTTACCGCCACTCCAAAGGATGTCGATTTAGGAGCTCAGGAATTTACCCTTAGAGTGACTAATGAAGACGGACTTTTCAGTGATGGCACACTTGTCATTACTGTAGTTCCTGGAACGCAACTTGATCTTTTTAATATCGATACCTCAGGCCCAGCTAAAACTGAGCTTCTATGGGTTATCGATAATTCAAAGTGGTGCGACTCTACTATAAAATCGTTGAAGGCAAATATCGATGTTTTCTATAGCGACTTAGATGCCGCGAATGTCACACATCAAAATATTTTGCTCTCCAGTGATATCGATAAATTTAAAGGGCTCCCCATCATGCAGACCGGCGGTTCAAGATTATTTGGAAATCAAAACAGTGATCTTGTAGCTGAGTTTCAAAAACGTGTGGGACTTGCTGGGAGTTTTGGGCTGTGCAATAATTGCAGTAGCTCCCCTTTATGGGCGATGTTCCGATTCTTAGAACAACTACCCACAGAAAAACTCGCAGACATCTACCACAAGGGTTACATCATGAGTGGAGTGCCGACAGACGCTATCATTGTAACTCATCAATTAGATCACTTTAAACATTACACAGCGAAATTGCCGGAGCCTCTATTAAGTTACACTCCCAATGACTTTGCTAGAGACTTCATTACCTTCCATAAACAGGAGAGGAAGGGATATCGCGTAAGCGCTATTGCTCCAGGATGCCCCGATCTTATTTCAAGTGATCCCGGCTCTGCTGGACCCTCGAATGCTTACAATGTGGTAGTGCAAAAAACTAAAGGAAAATTCTACGTCAACCAATGTCACTTCGACATGGAAGCGACTATGCATGATTATGCGAAGGACGTTATTTTCAGAGCAAAAATTCATGGAAACAATCCATTTACACTTTCAAAACGACCCTTGGATATTAAAACTATCAAAGTGTTATTAGGAAATGTGCCACTGGCTGGGAACTCAGGTTCCAATTCGGATCAGTGGAACTACGAACCCTCCAGCAATGTGGTGACTCTACGTTGGGATTTGATCGATACTTCTCAGTTGAACACCGGGGATCGAATCACAATCGAGTATCGAGTTTCTAGATAATAAAAAAAGGAGAGGGGTAACCCTCTCCTTTTTTATCAACTGAGATTAGCATCACAAACTCGTTATATTGCTGGAGGATTAAGTCCTCTAAAAGGGCCCGATTTATAGCTTCAGGTCATTCTGTTAATTCAACCTAGATTTTCAGGTGATTCACCTGTCGATTTTTCAAGTAATTGCAGTGCTCGTCGTAAGACCTCAACATCCGAGCGAACACCTAGGATAACACGCAGACTCTTCAAACGCTGAATCTCCTCCTGATGCAGGCGAAAAGTCTTTAATCGCGATACTCCACCCACGCCATTGGGTAACCACTTACAATAATCTTTAGCGGGAATACCGCGGAATTCCCGATCTCCGCCTCCCATTCGAAGCTCATCCACAACCTGCTTCAGATCTTCGGGCATTCGGTAAATCCGAAGATATTTTGGGCGGGTTAAAATGAGAGCTGGTAGCACCTCCAAAATACGGGCTTCTAGGGTACCGGCCCACAAAACGTCCTCCAGATCTACAGGCCCCCCATATTTGGCAATATCAGGCGCGTCGATTAGTTTTGCTCTCTTCAATTTACCCACCACTTTAATATATCTATCTTTACGCTTGGCAGCTGCAAGAGTCCTTGCTTTTGCCTGAAACTTTTTCAATATTTGTTCTCGTTTCATTTTAAAAAGTCCTCGATATTAATTCCATATTTCTCGGCCAGTTCAAAAAATAAGGGTGTCGGTTGAGTGCCAAGATATTCAATCATAAGATTTCTGTCCTTCGCTCTAGCAATTTGGCTTTTGAAATGAGAACATATTCAGGTTGGGCTATAAAGCAGCTCACATATTTTCCTTTGTAGAGCGTATTGTACTGAGTTTCTTTCGGCATCCACGCTTCATGTCCGACAGGGTCAATTTTTTTCCCATAAGCCGCGAGTAGCGCATCCAGTTTCTCCCGAATCACTCCATGCAATTGCCTGTGCAAATCCACATCCATGGTGGCAGTTAAACGAATTCCCAAATGCGCTTCTAACAATGCTGTTTGCCCAATGATATGAATTTCGCATTTCAGTAAAGGAGTCCCGTTTTGCTCCCTCAGTGGATTTTCTTCACTCAACCAATGATCGACAGCTATGCAAACTTTCTTTAACATAATATAATGATATCATTAATATATATAAAGTAACTACTACTTATAATCATTTAATATCAATTAGTTATAATATTTATTAGTAGATTAAAATTTTTGAACTACAAGCCCCTTTTTATCGGTACAAGAGCCTTACCCAATCCAGATCTTGGTTTTAACTATTTTAGAATTAAACTCTCATAAAACAGGATGCCCGAGATTATAAAAGCGGCTTTTTAGCAGATACTAAAATAATCACAGCAGCTATCACATCGTAAGCGGCCCAACTCATTGCCCAGACTGTAGCCTCTGCAAACAGGCCTAGTGTCATCGCTCTTCCTACAAATAATGCCACCACAAGAGCCTTAAACCCAATCCAGATCTTGGTTTTAACTATTTTAGAGTTAATCTCTCCTAAAATTAAAATGGGAAGGATGCAAAATAAAAAATCGATCAGAGAAAGGCTGAGTTTCGTCTCCGTTTCATAGCGAGCTATGACAAAAGGCAATACGAAATATAAACCTGCTCCTAAAAACATCCACACAATAAAGGTCACAGTTTGATTGTTCTGGGTTGCTTTAGCCCTTTTTTTTTCAGGATTTTGAGTTTTCCAGATCGTAAAACCTAAAGTGGTGATCATCAATGCCGTTTTTATCCAATAGAAGAGATCACTTTTAGGAACTAGGTGAGCATAGGTTTTAAAGGGCCCTAAAATATCGCTCATTCCGAACCACTGTAAATATAATGAGGTACTTAGTCCTACCGATAGGAGGAAAATATTTTTTGTCTCCTCAAAAAGAAGTACCGAAATTAAAATAATAGTGCAGGTGGGAAACACAAGATCGTAAAGAGCTCCAGAGTGGCTCACTCGAGCTACAAAATAGCCAAAGGAAAGAATAGGAGGCAATAAAAATATAAATAGAGCTAGCTGTCTGATGACTTTTATAGAGATCTTTTTAAGATCCGGATAAACAAAATAGGCAATAGGGCCGATGAGCACTACGT
>JABMMY010000025.1 GCA_013205415.1 Deltaproteobacteria bacterium | reverse complement strand
GTGTCACCCTTAGTGAAACTCAAAATACCCCCTAAGATTCCACTGACGCCTAAGATTCTTCCATTACAAAACCAAAGCACACCTGCAGCCAATCCAATTATGATTCCACCAAATAAGGGTTGCAGCATTTTTACAATCTTCCCTTCAGCATCCCTTCCCAATAGAGGAGGGGTAGAATATGTTTTTTGAAAAAATAGAGACTCGATCTCTCCTTAGATTGATCAAAAGGAAAGGTTTCACACCGATTTCCATCGTAATCAAACTCTGCGAGAATAACTTTTCCATACCGCGTGACCAAGGGACAGGAGGTATAACCCTGGTATTTTGCCGTTAGCGGGCGGTCTCTAAAAAGGCTTATTAAATTTTCAATTAGCACCGGTGATTGCTTGCGGATGGCAGCGCCCGTTCTTGAAGTAGGCAGTGAAGAGGCATCTCCTAGTCCAAAGACATTTGAAAACTTTGTGTGTTGTAGTGAAAATTTATCCACAGAGATCCATCCTTCCGAATCGGCCAGAGGACTCCTTTTGATAAATGCCGGGGCTCCCATAGGCGGTGTGACATGAATCATTTCGAAGGGAAGGGTGGTATCTTCTCCCGTATCTAGATTTTTAAAAATGGCCTGTTTGTTTTTCGCATCGATGGCGATTAGGTTTTGCCTGTACCAGGAAATGATCCCTCTTTTTTTCAGAATAACATTGAGGGCATCGGCATATTTTTTAACCCCAAAAATGGAATTACCAGCAGAAGCAAATACCACTTCACATTCATTCCTAATATGAACCTTTCGAAAATAGTCCTCCGCTAGGTACATAATTTTTTGTGGCGCCCCTCCACACTTTATAGGTGTGTTGGGAAAGGTAAAAATGGCTCTCCCCTTTTTAAACTGATGAATGGCTCTCCAGGTGCTTTCCACACTGTTGTAGGAATAGTTAGATACCACACCGGAGGTCCCCAGCGTCTCCTTTAATCCTTGAATCTTGTCCCAAAATATTTCCATTCCTGGGCAAACGACTAGGTAGCGATAGGTTATTTCTCTACCTGTAGTAGTGATCACCCTATTCGTTTGAGGAAGGAAAGTTTCCGCTGCGTCTTGAATCCAGTCCACTCCAGATGGAATCAGATCGGCCTCTCTTTTTTCAGAAGATTCTTTAGGAAATATTCCCGCACCTACTAGTGTCCAGAGAGGTTGGTAATAATGAACCTTAGAAGGTTCTAGAATCGTAATAGAGGAAAATATTTTCCTCTTCGCTAAACTAGCAGCCACAGTGATTCCTGCGGTGCCACCTCCCACAATTAAAATATCGACTGAATGGGTATCGGTTTTCAACATAAGATCTCTTGAGTTATGTTTAAATTTTATATCTAGGGAGTCAAACTTTTTTTCTTCCCGATGGAGGTAATGGGATGCGAGGGTTCTCAGGCCAAGGGTGTCTGGGATAGTTGCGACTTAGCTCCTTTCTAATACTAGGATAGTGATTGTTCCAAAAGCTTTGAAGATCGGTGGTCACCTGAACGGCTCGATAATTAGGTGCCAGAAAATGCAAAGTCAAAGGCACCTTCCCATCGCAGAGAGCGGGAGCCTCGGTCAGCCCAAAAAAATCCTGCATTCTAGATTCTACCCATGGGGACCTATCAAAGGAGTAATTAATCGTAGCCAGTTTTTGATTAGGTAATTTTAAGGTGCAGGGAAGTTTTTTATTTAAGCCATATTCCTCGCCCCGACAAAAATAATTTTCTATGGCTAGCAGACACTGCGGATCTGAGATCTCTGCAAGTGTTCTCTTTTTTTCTAGCCAAAATTTCAAGAAAACTGAAAGCTCACTAGGGGTGAGTGGCGGCGATTCAGGCCTTTGTGTTTGATGAGTTTGAAAAAGCTGTATTCGAACCAGGAGACTCTCCACCTCATTTTGGGGGAATATTATTTTAAATAGGAGCACCCAATTCTGAAAAGATAAAGAGGGGAGTGCGCTTAACGGCACCTTAAAAAGCTCTTTGAGTAAAACCTCAAAGGCTAGGTCTTCATCGACGATAGTTCGTTCTTTACTATCCAAAATTAACTGCCCTAAAAGAATTTGAGAAAAGGAGGTCAATTTTTGTTTTGTTTTATTCCATTCTATTTTTTCTGTTTCAGAAAGAGGCGAGGGTTCTAAATCGTAAAGCCAACATTCTTTAATAGAAACTAAGGAGTGAATATTTACAAATGACCTCTGAGCTCGCTTTGACTCCTGAACCTCTAATGCGATCACATAGGGGGCCTCCCTATTAAATGAAAATTGGGTTCCTGGCATTAGAGTCGCCGTGCCTCCTGAGGCCAAAACAAATTCGATTAAAGTGTCTGTAGTTCGGTTTTGTTGTGAGTTTGGTTTCATCATTGCAACCCGGTCTGAAAAAGCCTCCAGTAAGGAAAGGGATAAAGCGTCAGAAGATTCGGGGCTATTTTTAGAGGTCTCTTGCCCATCGGCACGTCGATAGACAAAGGCATCATGTAATTGTTTCTGTAAACGCAGACTGTGGAAATCGAGAGGATGGTTTAAGCTATCTAAAGCGTCGAGAGTCTGTAGCTTTCCCTCCGATAGTAACGTAGCCAAATGAATCCCCTTCTCAAGGCATTTTCTTTCACGGCAAGCGATCAAAAATCTAGAAATTCTAGGGTGAACACTAAATTCTTTCATCTCCTTCCCTAGCGGAGTGAGCTGCCCCCCCTCTTCTTTAGAATCAAGTGCCCCCAATTGAAAAAGTAACTGCTGACTAGAATCTAAAGAGGCTGGCGATGGCTTTTCAAACCATGGAAACTTTAAAAGCGAGGAAACCCCCAGTGCTTTAAGCTCTAAAACTGTCTGCGCTAAATCTGCCTTTTGAATTTCCGGAATTGCAAAGTTAGGGCGAGATTCAAAATCATGCTTAGTGAAAAGGTACCAGCAAATTCCTGGCGCTGTTCGTCCCGCCCGTCCCGCTCGTTGAATACATGATGCCTTAGAGGTTTTCTTTGTGGCTAACATGGGCACTCCTGTCCACCAGGAATAACTAGCTGTGCGTTGAAGACCACTGTCGATCACAAGGGTGACACCTGGAATCGTGAGTGATGTTTCTGCAATGTTGGTGGCTAGAACTACCTTTCTAATTGACTGAGGGAGAATAGCTTTCTCCTGCTCCTCCTTTGGAATCTCACCATGCAAAGGAAGTAGTAAAAATTTGAAAGAGTGAGAAAGGGATTTGAGTTCCGACTCACAGGCTCGTATCTCTCTCATCCCAGGAAGAAAAACCAAACAATCGCCGTGAGAGTTTCGAGTCCACTCTTTTTCTAACATTTCTCTAACTAAAACGGACAGGGATTTTTGTGATTTCTCTATCTCAAGAAAGTGAGATATCACGGGAAATAGCGGAGCCTCTAATCGTAGTATTGGGGCCTCGGGAAGAAATTGCTGAAGCCGTTCGGTTTCAAGCGTTGCCGACATTATTACGATTTTTAAATCGGGTCTTTTTGTGGTTTGTAGATGAGTTAAAAAACTTAATGCTAAATCTGTATGAAGATGTCGTTCATGAAACTCATCTAATACCACCATCGAAACACCTAAAAGATGGGGATTGTGAACTAACCGACGCATTAACATTCCTTCAGTGAGATAAAGAAGACGTGTGTGTGCGCAATATTGCTTTTCAAAACGAAAGTGGTAACCCACTAAATCTCCCAGTCGGACCTGCTCCTCCTCTGCCACTCGAGTGGCAGCAAACTTAGCAGCGAGACGACGGGGCTCTAGTACCCAAATTTGAGAATCTTTTTTAATCACCGACGAATGTAAAAGAAAGGGCGGTAGTCTAGTGGTTTTTCCCGACCCGGGAGAGGCTTGGAGAATTAAAGTAGAATGCTCTTCAAGACTTTTTGCGCACTCAGAAAGTAGGCCATCAATGGGAAGCGGAGATTTCATAACTCATTTCACGTTGCGATATTTTTAATGTTTTGTTGCGTCAAAGTATACTAGACCGCCTTCGTGACTTAAAGCCTGTATTTTTCAAGCTCCTTGAATCACACTTCATTACAATGGAAAAGGGGATCGATGATACCCTCATCATTAGCTAACACCCCATTTTGTTGAATGACTTAGTTGACTAAAGAGGTTTTGAAAATCTCAATGCCTTAAGTCACAAAAGAGGGTGATTTACTGGCGCCGTCATTTTTTATGAGTGTGCTGTGCGGCATTCTGGTCTCTAGCTACATTTAGCGATACACTTAGAGAACAGTCCTACCTTATTTTAGAACCACTATTCCACTTAGGGAGAATGAACATGAGTGCATCGTCGAATGTAATAAAACTTAATTTAGAGGTCACCCCTTATTTTGTGGCACCTAGAATTGTAAAACAAAGAAAATTATGGGTGGTGCTTCCTGCTTTTAATGAAGCTAGTAACTTAGGCAAGCTGATTGAAAGTATTGCCGATAATATGGCAGATCAAAAATCTTCCTATGAAATAATCGTAGTAGATGACGGAAGCGAAGATGGGACTCAATCGGTCGCTGAAAGTTTTCAAGGACAAGTTCCTATAACGATTATTTGCCATCCACAAAATCAGGGATTGGGTGCCACCATGAGAGATGGCTTTCAATATGTAGCTCAAAAGTCTCAAGCACAGGATATTGTGATTGCGATGGATGCCGATAATACCCACAGCCCCGGACTCATTAAAAGTATGGTGAATTGTATTTTAGAGGGGAATGACGTGGTGATTGCCTCTAGATATCAGCCGGGAGCTCATATCAAAGGTGTGCCAGGCTTTCGGCAACTTTTAAGTTTAGGGGCCAGCTTTTTGTTTCGTGTTTGCTTTCCTGTCAAAGGAGTTAAAGATTACACCTGCGGATTTAGAGCCTATCGTGCGGGACTTATTCAAAAGGCCTTTAATACCTATGGAAAGGAATTTATCAATCAAGATGGTTTTGAGTGCATGGTGGATATTTTAATTAAACTTCGAAAGTTGGAGGCGATTTTCAGAGAGGTTCCTTTGGTTCTTCGCTATGATTTAAAACAGGGTGTGAGTAAAATGAAGGTGGCTAAGACGATTGTGAGAAGTTTAGCCCTAATTGCGAAGCACCGATTGATACCTACGGTAGCGGCTTAAAGGGAGAATGTTAAAGTTGAATCAGAAATGCCAAAGGTCATCAGCCTCTTCAGATCTTAATGAATCATTTCGCGCTGAAGGACTAGCTCGTTTTAAAAAAATTGTGGGTGAGTGTAGCACCCCCTCAATTAAAGATCTAAGTCTTTGGTCCTGTCTTTTACTTAAAGAGCCCCCCTTTTCAGACACAGTACCCCGGGCGATTTTAGTGGGGGATTCTCACTGGGTTCCACACTTTAAAAATACACATACCTATCTTGAACTTTCAGAATGTATTCAATCTTTCTTACCCACATTATTTATGGCACAAACGGCCGTGGCCCTCAATCGTGGTGCTTTACCTGGAGAGGGCACATTACATAGTCCACTTTTTACTTCGCTCCATCGAAAAGCGATAGCAAGTGCGAAGTGTGTAGTAAGTTTTCATTTAGAGCCGCTCTTAGCCGCTCTAGCTAATCGTGTCCCCGCTATTTTAATAGCTGGTAGAGCGTCCAATGAAACAGAACTAGCTAAAAAAATAGGCATTCCCGTTGTGATTGGAAATAACCCTAAAAAAATGGTCGCAGAGGTAGATGTTTTTTTTACCCATTATCCCTGGAAAAATGTAGATCAGTTTTGTGAAGAAATCATGTCGGAATTTTCCTTTTTAGAAAAACTTTCAGAAAGAAGCCTTGAGAAATCGGAAAGAATAAACAGAGAAAATCTTAACCTTCCCTTCACCGTTTGCTCCATGACAGACTCCAATTATCTACCTTTCTTCTTAGGCTTTATAGAAAACCTTAATGATGCCTCTCAAGGGAATTTCAAATGTTTTTTATTGGCCCTAGATTCCAATGTGGCTAAGCAGATAAAAAAACTAAAACTGGCAAGCCACATTGAAGTGGTGACACCTGCAGATTTATGGACACCCAAAGAGTTGCCGGTCATTGAAGCCCGTTCGATAGGGTGTAAAGCCTTTTCGAGTAAACCTAAACTCATCTCGTGGGGATTACAAAAAACGGATGGCCCGGTGTTTTACTGTGATTCGGATGTTTTCTTTTGTGAACCGGTTAGTCAATTACGTAAAGTTATTGAAACAGAGAAAGTGGTACTATTCCCTCATCTCAATGATGTGTTTCCTTCAGCTCAGCTGGACGGGCTTTTTAATGCGGGAATGGTCGTCGTAGCTCCCGGTGCAGAAAACTTTTTGGATTGGTGGAGTGAGTTATGTTTTAGAGAGTGTGAATTTAATCGTGAGCGAGGTGTTGTGGGGGATCAAGCCTATTTAAATCTGGTTCCTATCTTATTTACAGGGGTGAAAATATATCAAGAGCGCAATCACAATGTAGCTCGTTGGAACAGCAAAACTTTAAAGCTTGATCTCGATTTAAACTCCTCTGAAACTCCCATAATCGACGGTGGAGTTAAGGTTTCAACCTATCATGCGGCCCTCTGCGATGAACGGGGAGTTTATCAGATGAAGTTTCTGTGGGACCATCTAGTGAGTTTTTTTTCGCCAGCCTCTGTAAGAAATAGTTCAAAGGCCTTAGCTACAAATATTGTAGTTCAACAATCAAATTACTGGAACCACTTAGAACACGTATCAAGGTTAGAACGATTCAGCGAGCGGTGGTTGACTAAAATGCATATTCGGTGGGCTATTCAAACTAAGTTTTGGTTTACTAAAACAGGACGGCGAACGATCGCTGTTTTAGTTTTTATCCAACAAATGTTAAACCGGTTAAAAATTAAATCGGTAAATGAGCTAAATAATCCCTCTATCGTTTATCCTGAAAATAATAGTCCGGGCTGGGTCGCCAGTAACCAAAAAGCGATGGGAAAGCCCCCGGTAAAACTCACGATCTCTAAAAATCCCGCCTCGGCAGGGGCCTGAACACCTGAAATATCAATAACCTATTGATATTGCTAAAGTCGCGGCTCGTTTTATTGCCTTTAAAAAGGCTTTATGTTACATCCTTCAGCCTATGGCAGAAAATCAAGTTAAAGAACCCGAAAAATCAGAATCAGAAACTCCTAAAAAACGCTTAGGATCGTTGCCCTACGGCAAGGGAAAACTACCTAATTGGTCAAGTCGCAATAGTTTGTGGACCTGGATTCTTTTCGGGGTCGCAGTCATATTATTGGTATCGGTCTATTCGAAACCCGATTTTGCAACTAAAGAAATTGGATACAGTGATTTTCGCGCTAAGATCAAATCGGGTGAGATAAAAAAAGTTATCATCTCTGAAAATACCTACAAAGGATTTACAGAAGAGGCGGCTAAGAATTCTGCCGTTAATTCTCCCAAAGCTATTTCTCAGCCTGGCGCCATTGCTTTCTATGTGACTATTCCTGTAACCGATCCCAAGTTGGTAGAGTTAATGGACGAAAAAGGGGTCGCCTACGAGCAGGAAAATGTAATGCTCAAAAACTTTTTCTGGCATTGGATACTTCCCTTCATGTTTCTAATGCTCATTTGGAGAATGTTATTTGCGAGAGCCTTTAAAATGGGCCCTGGTGCTGGCATTATGAGCTTTGGTAAAAATAGAGCAAAGCTAGTATCGGATGATTCCAAAAAAACAACGTTTCAAGACGTAGCGGGTGTGGATGAGGCCAAAGAGGAGTTAGTCGAAATTATCGATTTTCTAAAAACTCCACAAAAATTTAGAGCTATTGGTGGCAAAATTCCAAAGGGTATTTTGCTGGTGGGCCCTCCTGGAACCGGAAAAACTTTACTGGCTAGGGCCGTAGCTGGCGAGGCTGAGGTTCCCTTTTTCTCCCTGAGTGGATCTGAGTTTGTGGAAATGTTTGTAGGGGTAGGGGCCTCCAGAGTGAGAGATCTTTTTGCTCAGGCCGTTGAAAAGGCTCCCTGTATTATTTTTATCGACGAATTGGATGCCATTGGAAAGGTGAGAAGCTCCGTAT
>JABMMY010000295.1 GCA_013205415.1 Deltaproteobacteria bacterium | reverse complement strand
GAAAAAGAAAAAGAAAAAGAAAAAGAAAAAGAAACAGAAAAACCAGCTCCCCCAAAAACTGACAAACCCATAACTCAAACACCAACGACTGGGGAACAGGGTAATGATGCTTTAGATAGACAGCGTGCTCAGCAAATGTGTGACGCTATCAAAGGACAGAATAAACAACGTGAGCAGGAGTTACAGGCTCTATTGGATAGTGCTAATGCGGTCTTAAATAGAAGAGCTGCAGATTCATCTATCAATCCAGCTGCTGAACAAAACAAGAAGAACGAAAAAGGTTTAGAGGATATTCTTCCTGGATTATTAGCCAATGCTTTAGGACAGGACAAACAAGAGGATATCACTCCGGCTCCTAATAATGCGCAACAGCCGCTTGCCTCGAATCGAGATGATCGAGACAACGACCAGAGTGCCTTTAATCAGCCTTTGCCTCAGCAAAATAATCAACAGGCTCCATTCTTCTTGCCTCCTAATACTAATCCTGGAGTGCAGACACCCGTTAGATTGGATCTGCCTTCGAATTCAGGACAGCAAGAATTACGAGATGCTCAGGCCGTTACCTCTTCAAATGAAGGACGGGTTCCTATCTCGGCGCAGTTAAGTCCCTATGCAACGCCAAACGACTTAATTGCAGCTAAAGTTAGAACTAGAACCGACATGCAAAAAACTCAGATAGCTTTAACTAACGCAAAAGATAGAGCCTCTAAGTTAGATGAGCAGCTAGAAGAACTTAAAGATGGAGGGCGTGCAGCTCTTTCTCCTGAAGTTAAAAAGCAGATCGCTCAATTACAGAGTGATGTTGATACTTCAAAGAGAAACTATGACCAACAACGACAAATGTTGCAGATGGTTGATGCCGACCAAAGAACGCAATTGCAACCGATGTTGCTGTCTTTACAACAAGACTTAAACCAAAAAGAGCAAAAGCTCTCTCAGTTTAATGCTCAAGTTGATGTCGCTGTCGAAGATGGTAGTAGACAAATTAAGAAGTTAGCTAAAGTTCGCGATTCACTAAACTCTGAAGTTAATAAACTTAACTCTCAGTTGTCTGGAATCAAAGAGGACGAACAGGCGATTAGCCAACTGATTAATCAAAACCAACAGCTTCAAATGGCTCAGTTTCAAGGACAAAATGGCGCAGTTCAAAACGTAAATAACGGTGGTGCCTTACAACGGTTCCCTGGAATTAATAATGGAGGTCCGAGAACATTACCTCCATCAAGATTGGGTGGAGCTTTTGGAAATCGCGCAGCAGGAACTCCTGCTAATGGAAATGTAACTCGAGGCCCTCTGACGAAGTAATAAATTTAAGCTTAAACCAAAGTCTCTAAAAGGACTGCGGCTTAAAGGGCTAGAGGAACTACTAAGTAGAGTGAATGTAGTAGTTGAGTTGGATTTTCACGGTAGCTGAATTGAAGTTAAAAGTTGAGAGTAGTGAAAATTAAAGTTCCTCTTAAAGCCTTTAAAAAAATAAAAAAAACCTCTAGCTAAATCGGCTAGGGGTTTTTTTTCTTTCCTAGAGGTGATTAGAGAGATTGTGGAGGAATACCTGTGTTGGGGTGTCTATCTTTTATACAACCCACAAAACACTCCTTAGGCTTGCTGGTATTGGGTTTTGACCCAAGGACCCACATTGGATATACTTGAGGTAGAAGGTATATTGTGAATGAGGAGGGCTTTATGAAAAAATTGAAAAGCCGCCATTCCAGGCCGCGATTCTTAGCAGATGATAGAGGCACCCCAAGTATGTACTTGAGGCTTTGCCATTGTTGTTTGTTTTTAAATGAGGGCTCTCAGCACATAGAGAAATGCACTAAATGTGAAATCCAATTTATCGAAGCCTCAATTTTAGAGGGGCTCACCTACAGTAATAATAAGATCGTATTAGAGGAAGATCCCATTCAAGAGGCCTTAGCCGATTTTACCACCGAACTAGTAGAATCAGAAAATGGTGCGGATAATTCAGATCCTGACGAGGATTTTGAAACTGAAAAAGAAAGCAGAACCGTTCCTATTCATCCCATAAGTGGATTAAGTGTTTTGTGGTGATGTTGTATTTTTTGAAGCAAAAAAAGAATCCCCGATAACATTCTTATTGTTATCGGGGAGATTAAAGAAAATATTTTATTTATAATTCACCGGGCCGTTTCCCAGCGGCTAACAGTTTTCGCTTATCTAAGTTGTATTTCTCAACTTTATTGATAAGTCCTGCTCGGCTGATTCCTAACTCCTTAGCTAAGCGAGATTTGTTCCATCCAGTTCGTTTAAGACCTTCACGGATCATCTCTCTTTCAAGTTCCTCAAGGGCATCACGAAGTTTTCCTTGAATTCGCACTCCCTGAACTTTATTGCGCTCCCCAAAGTCTCGAATTCTAATCGACAGCATATCCACTGTGATTTTGCTTTCGGTACCAGCAAGTACCGTGACCCGCTCCATCTCATTTTCAAGTTCTCGAATATTACCTGGCCAAGGGTAATCGAATATTTTTTCCAATGCTCTTTTAGTTAAGAGCCTTGGTTTGATCTGTTTTTCTAAAGCAGATTTAGCCAAGAAATGTTCACACAGCATTAAGATATCCTCTTTACGATCTCTCAATGGCGGTACTGTGATGTTAATAACGTTGATCCGATAATAAAGATCCTCTCTAAAGGTTCCTTTTTCTACCATGTCCTTTAAATCACGGTTGGTGGCAGCTAGGATCCTCACATCAACCTTACGAGGCTCTGTGGCTCCCACAGGCAGGAAAACTCCCTCTTGGATGACCCTTAGAAGCTTTACCTGCATCGTTGGAGAGGTATCACCTATTTCATCTAAGAAGAAGGTGCCCTTATCTGCCGTTTCAAAAAGACCCTTTTTGTCCCTTACCGCTCCAGTGAAAGAGCCCTTAATGTGTCCGAATAACTCTGAATCTAATAAATTATCATTAAAAGCAGAGCAGTTTTGAGTGATAAAAATATTATCTTTTCTGGGTGAATTATAGTGAATAGCCTTTGCAATAAGTTCTTTACCCGTTCCATTTTCTCCTTGAACGAGCACCGTACTTTCGCTGTTTTTAATCTTATCTAACAACCCATAGACATCCTGCATCGGTTTAGATTTTCCGATCATGTTGTCGTACTTATACCGAATTCCCAATTCTTTATTGAGTTCAAGAATACGATCATCTCTCATGCTGATCTCTTTATGAAGAGTGCTAATTTCTTGAGAGACTAGATCTGATAGCTCAGAGAAATAGGGAACCTCCTCCTTTTCAAGACATCGTACTTTTGAAACTACCACTTCAATTTCCTGGTGAGGAAAATTAAAGTGAGCTATCGCTTTGGTTAGTTCCTTTTTTTGTCCCTCGGTAATTCCTTCTCCGAAGTATCCTAAACAGACCACAGCCCCCATAAACTCACTATCGATTATGATAGGAAAGGCCGACCCCATTAAGTGGGGAAGAAATTCTTTAATGGCACCTTTTTCTTGAGTCTTCTTTAAATCCATTGTGGTGTTTCGTATGAAATCACAAAGCGACTCATATCCCTCATCTCGCTGAAGGATCATATTCATTATAGGATTAGACTGTACCTTTTTGCTCCCCTTATCTAGCAATTTTAGATTGCCTCGATCGTCAGCAAAATAAACATCGATGCTAAACCACTTGGCGATTACCTCTTTAAGTTTCTTGATCACATGTATATGTTCAAATTCATCCCAGTTAATCACAAGGCACCTCCTTAAAAAAGTTTGCGTTCAATTCAAAGACAACAAAAGTCCTAAAGACCCTGCCAAACCGCAGTGACATTTATTCTTTCTTTATCTATCTAAGTTTTTTATATGAACTGAACTAAAAAATGACGCCCAACTAATTACTACTGTACAGACTGTGACACGCATAGTCAATGTACGATCGGCTACTTTTCAGTCGGAAGATTGTGTCGAAAATTTCACAATTTATTTTAATGATAAAAATTCAATGAGATAGAAACCGATGATCGTTAATTGTGTGGGCGGCAATAAATTAGTCGTTGCAAATAAGATTCACAGTTTGTCTTTGGCTACTCTGATAAATATTGTTACAAAAGTTCAGATAAATATTTACTGGTGTGTAGAAGTTTTTGTTGAGCCACAGATTTAGGGGTACCGTAAGCGACTATCTTTCCGCCGCCCTGTCCTCCATCGGGACCAAGATCGATCATGTAATCTGCTGCACAGATCAGTTGCAGATTGTGTTCAATGACTATCACCGAGTGACCACTAGAAATTAATCTTCTTAAAACGTGAATAAGACGAACCACTTCATTAAAGTGCAGCCCAGTAGTGGGTTCATCAAGAATAAACAGGGTCGAAGCCCCCTTGGTTAATGTCTGGGTGAGTTCTCTTGCGATTTTTAATCGCTGAGATTCTCCACCAGAAAGTGAGAACCCTGGTTGTCCCAATTGCAAATAACCGAGACCCACCTCAATAAGTAGTGAAAGCTTAGTTCTTAGTGAGGGAATTCCCTTGTAGAACTCATACGCTTCGTCGATGGTCAGTTTTAAAACGTCATCTATGTTTTTTCCACGATAGCGTACATTTAAAACTACAGGCTTAAATCTTTTTTCATCGCAGGTCTGACAGGGAACCCAAACATCCTCCATGAAGACCATATCGACTTTAATTCTGCCTTCACCTTCACAAGCTTCGCAGCGACCTCCGGGAACATTAAAAGAAAAGTGGCCGGGAGGTAATCGTTTACCCCCACGGCATCAGGGGTCTGGGCAAATAGAGCACGAACTTCATCGTAACCCTTGATGAAGGTAATCGGATTAGACCGAGAGGATTTTCCAATCGCACTTTGATCTACCAGCTCGATCGAAGAAAGATTTTCAAATCCACTAATAGAGGTGAACTTCCCAATTTTATCGCTGGTGCCATTTAATACTTTTGAGAGCGCCTGGTATAAGGTATCGACGATAAGAGTGCTTTTTCCTGAACCAGAAACACCCGTAATTGCCACTAGGGACCGCAAAGGAATATCGACATCTACATTTTTTAAATTGTGGCTACTGGCGCCGCGCAGTTCAATGAACTCGCCCTGGGGATCACTCAGAGGTCTCATTAAGGAATGACGACATTCGATTCGCCAGTCTCTTACGGCTCGTGCTGTAGTAGTGTCGGCCTTCATGAAAAGTTCTTTGGAGCCCGCAAAAACAACCTCTCCTCCACGCATTCCAGATCCTGGCCCCATGTCTACTAAATATTCTCCCCACTCGATAACCTCGGGATCATGTTCGACTAATAGTAGCGTGTTACCTAAATCATGAAGTGTATTAAGGACATTCAATAGTTGGTGGGTGTCCTTCGGGTGTAATCCTATGGAGGGTTCATCTAAAACATAAAGAGTATCGGTGAGTCCCTGACTGAGCTGTGTTCCTAGTAGAATTCGCTGATACTCTCCACCTGAAAGGGTCTTAGTAAGTCGGGCTAGAGTCAAATATCCGAGGCCCACATTTTCTAGAGTATTAAACCGGCGTTTTAATTGTGCCATCACATCGGTCCCAATTTTTTCTTCTCGAATAGTCAAAGATAATCCTTCAAAAAATATTCTGATATCGGCAATGGTCATTGAAGACACCTGGGCAATACTGTGGTCTGCAATCTTAACTCGAAGGGCCTCATTATTGAGGCGCTCTCCTAAACATGTCTTGCACGTAAAGGGCGATGTGTAGCGACTTAAAAAAACACGAATTCGCATTTTATATTTATCGGCCTCTAGTAGTTTAAAAACTCCGCGAACTCCCTTAAACTTTTTATCTCCATTAAAAATTAACTCGCGATGTTTTTTCGAGAGATCTTTGTAGGGTAGCGTTTCATCAATGCGAGAGGTTCGGCAGAATTCGATTAGCTTTTTCTCCCAATTTTTAAGCGACGGTTTAGTAAAGGGATCGATGGCTCCCCTCAAAATAGAGAGCGCTGGATTTGGGATGATCAGGTCTTCGTCAATTTCTAATGTATTTCCAAATCCCTTACAGGTTTCACAGGCTCCTAGTGGACTATTGAAAGAAAAGGAGATCGCAGATTTGGGACTCGCTGTTTCATGGCACTTAGGGCATCGGGCCCATTTTGCAAAATTGTCGACGAGACTAAATAATTTATTATCCTCTAAATAGATGTTGGCTTCATTGTCCCCCATTCCCATGGCGTTCTGAATGGCTTCACAAAAGCGTTTTTGTTCCTCTTTGTTTTCAGTGTTTGTAGTCTCTTGCAAACGAATTCTATCGATCACTACGACAAAGGTTTTCGGTAGTTTCTTTTTTGTTAGAAGTTCCTCAACTAAAACGGCCTCTGTTTGAATGACCACTCGAGTAAATCCTGATCGCATTAGCTCAGCTAAGAAATCTTGAGGAGATTCTTTGGGTTTGGTATGGGCACAAATAAGAACTGTTTTGCCTGGGTATTTTTGTGTTGCAGTTTCATAAATATCTTGGCTGGTTTGTTGTTCCTTAGGTATCTGACATTTTGAGCAATATTCCTTCCCAATTTTTTCAAATAAAAGTCTTAAATAATCATTTATTTCGGTGGTAGTTCCCACTGTAGCTCTAGCATTTCTTACGGGGTTTATTTGCTCTAGGGCAATAGAGGGTGGAATGTTTTGTAGCTTGTCGACCAGAGGCGCTTTGAAACGTTCTAAAAACTGGCGGGCATAGGTGGATAGCGACTGCATGTAGCGGCGTTGTCCCTCAGCATAAATAGTATCAAAAGCTAGTGAAGATTTTCCAGAACCACTAGGACCGGTGATAATTATTTTTTTCCCCAATGGAATATCGAGATCGATATTTTTGATGTTGTTTTGACGTACCCCTCTTAAGATGAGGTCGGGTTGAGAATCTATGTCTTTTTCTTGTGCCATCGGTTAAAGTGCTAAGCTTATTAAGTTACTACCAAGGGTGACTTCCATCAATGGACAAGAGCAAGAAAGTTATATTGAGTATTTTTTTAGCTGCCATCGCCTTAATTGGGGGAGGGGCTGCTCTCATTTTAGATGCCTTTATTAGGGTTCCCGATTTCACCACCCTGCGGTCTAAAGTAGTGGTTCCTATTCGATTGGCCGATAAAACATGGATAGATAGAGAAATGGGCCCTCGAACCGCAGGATGGGTGGGTGCTAAGGGGATTTCCAATGCCATGTTTATGGCGATTATCGCCTCTGAGGACACCAGTTTTTTTAGTCACCAAGGAATCGATTATCACGAACTTCAAGAATCTATAAAAAAGGACTGGGAGGAGAAACGTTGGGCTAGGGGGGCCAGCACACTCACTCAACAGGTGATCAAAAATGTTTATTTGAGTCGAGAAAAATCTCTCTGGAGAAAATTTAAGGAGTTGGTATGGGCTCAAAAAATTGAAAAGGTATTAAGTAAGACTGAAATTCTCACCTTCTATTTGAATATGGCCGAATGGGGTCCAAGTATTTATGGGATTAGTGAGGCCTCTCAACATTATTTTGGAATCACACCCCTAGAGATATCGGCAAAGCAGGCCGCTTTCCTAGCCATGCTGGTACCCTCTCCGATTAAATACTATACTTACTTTACTAAGAGGTTCTTAACTCCCTTTGCTAGAGCTCGTGTGGGTAAAATTTTAAGGGTCATGCAGCGAATGGGTTTTTTAGAGGATAAACAATACCAATTGGCGTTAGAAGAAAAGCTATGGGGAGTTACGGGAGAACTCATTCCTTTTAAAGAGAATGATTCTGAACCGGGTGAAGATCCAGACTCTACAGGTATTATCGACGTATTGACCGAGCCATTATTGAAGGTTGACGAATCCTCTAGTGGGCAGTCGGTTGAAACATCAAAAACTAAGGTTAATGAGGGAGGGTCTCAAATTCCAGATGTTTTAAAGGAGCCTCGCTTAGAAGCCATACCCAAAGCAACCCCCCTAATCGATTCTGAAAAGGTTCCTACTAATTCTCCATCTAATGATAATTCTAGTTTAGAACCTCTTAATACTAATTAGAAGATTTCCCATTTGTCTTTGATTAGGATAGTTTTCTTGTTTTTGAAATATTTAAATAGTTGGCACAAATGGGATCACCAATGAGAAGAATAAAAACGATAAGATTTTTTCTGGTAGGGTTATTGATTATTTCTTGTGGTCATGTCACGCCAGTACCAAACTTGCAAAAAGAGTATTCAGAGGAGAACTATCCCAAACGAGTCATAGATGCTCACAGCCATTTCTCTTTAGAAGATGACTCTGGAGCCAGTCAACCTACGATTGAAATGCTTAAGATGTATCGGGAGGCCAATGTTCTGGGCGCTGTCATTCATTTTCCTAGAAATCTAGAGAAATCTAACCGTATTAAGGTTGATAGAGCCCGATCCGATTTTAAAATGGCCCTATGTGCCGCTATAGTTCCTGGCCAAGATATTGAGAAGGTTGAAGCAGGATTAAAAAATAAGGATTATCGGTGTATGAAAGTTTATTTAGGCTATGTCTCTAAATATGCTGCCGACCCCTTTTACATTCCATTTTATCGATTAGCAGAAAAATATGAGGTGCCTGTAGTTTTTCATACTGGTGATACCTATGATAAGAAGGCAAAAATTAAGTATGCCGAACCGTTACAGGTCGATGAGATTGCATTACAGTTTCCCAAGGTTAATTTTGTCATAGCCCATATGGGAAATCCCTGGATCCAAACTGCGGCCGAAGTGGTTTACAAAAATGACAATGTTTACGTCGATATTTCAGCTTTAATGCTAGGGGATGTTTCAAAGGCTAGTCCCGAAGCGCTAGAAGAATTAGCGATAAAGCCAATTCACTGGTTTTGGCTTTATGTAGAAAATCCTAAAAAGATGATGTTCGGTTCCGATTGGCCTTTGATGGAGGTAAAGCCTTATGTCAAAGCGGTGATGAGAGCGATACCTGAACAGCATTGGGACGACGTGTTTTACCTGAATGCCGCAACTCTGTTTAAGTTAGATAGCTCAAAGCAGATTATAAAAACTAAATAAAAGTTGTAAATCTAACCCAAGGGGCTCAAGTAAAGAACTCTCCACTTTGAGGAGTCTGTAAGAGTAGAAACTGCATGGGATAAAACATCAAAGAGATGGTTCCAACGACTCTCCTCCTCTGGATCTCCAAAAAGTAGATCTTTAAGTAGTCCGTGGGAAGCCTCTTTAATAATAACAGGAGCAGAGTCTGGAAGTCCTGCCAACTTTTTTGCCTGTTTCACAGCATCCTGATAACCCCCAATGGCATCTATTAGTTTTGCATTTTTCGCCTGGACTCCTGTCATAATGCGTCCGTCGGTCGTCTTTTCCATCTCTTCATCGGTTAGGTGACGTCGTTCCTTCACCGCCGCTCGGAACTGAGCATGCACATCATTTAGTAGGGATTGAATAAATTCTTTTTCTTCAGGCATCATTTTACGAGATGGAGATCCCACATCCTTTAATTTACCAGCCTTCATGGTGACCCTTTCGACCTTCGCCCAATCGAAAAGTTTCTCAGTATTCATGAATTCCATGATGACGCCAATACTCGCAGTTAAAGTTCCGGGATTAGCAAAAATGGTTCTGCCACCTAAGGCCGCATAGTAGCCCCCACTAGCAGCGAGAGACCCCATCGAGATGACGACCGGTATTTTAGTGTCCAGCCTCTTGATAGCATCATAAATTTCTTGAGAGGGTCCTACGACTCCACCCGGTGAATTAATTCGTATCACAGCCGCTTTGCACTGTTTATTTTGTTCCAAAGCCTCCGTATGTTTTATAAATGAAGCACTTGAATAAATGACTCCAGATAGATCAATAACCGCTACGTGAGGAGAGTAGGAGGATTTTTCAGTTTCAAAGGTGGAACGCTTAAGAAGTGAGAGAGTAAATAAAACGATCATGACAGTGAAACACACTGCCATGATCGATCCAAGAATTCGCATGAGGTTTCTCATGTTTAAGCTTCTGAGTCTCCATCCGGTTCTGTTTCCGTTTCTACAGAATCGGTTTCAGTCTTTGGAGTTTCAGAGCCCTTTAATTTAGCTGCTAAAGACTCATTGAGAACATCTCCGAAGCTGGTGCGAGAAGAGGTAGATTGTTTCGCATAATGGCGAATGTTTTCTCTTCCTTCTGCTTTATGCATCGCTTTTACAGAGAGGGATAGCT
>JABMMY010000294.1 GCA_013205415.1 Deltaproteobacteria bacterium | reverse complement strand
CCTTTAGCCATTGCCGAACCTCCAAATAGTTAGGGCGCCGAATACAATTTAAACCCCGAACTCACAAAAATACCATTCTCATCATTAAATTTTTTATAATGGATCTGATAGGTAATTTTTAATTCTTTTTTAGCCGCAGTCTGAAAATCATTACAGGTCATGGCGGAGGCTAAAATTCTGGCATTAGATTTAAGATCTCTAGAGCTCAACTCCACACGAAATGTGGCAAAGGCCCCAAGAAGTCCTTGAAAACTTTGCCCAGGCAGCCCCTTAAGTCCCAAACAAAAAAGATAGCGCCCAGAACTAGTGCTATTTAGGCCCCCCTTACAACTGTCAAAGGCACATTTCAAACTGTTAAAGGCACCTTGCAATGCTGTGTCGGTACTACAGCCAGTAGAACCGTCAATATTGAGTGCGAGTGGCCCGCTAAGAACACCTTGAATAGTAGGAAACCATACCGCACTTCCAATGTTGCCAAGAGGAACATCCAAACTAGTAAAAAAGGTAGTACTACAGCTAGCTGATAATTGAGTGAGGATCTTTTCCCCCACAGCCGCGGCTAAAGCATTTTCATAATCGATAGCACCGGTTCTAGCCTGCACATTAGCTTTTTGTCGCCCCATAGAAAAAAAGGCCTTACCCACTCCTGCGGCCACAATTCCTAAAATAGTCACAGAGATCAAACCGATAATAATAGTATTACCTTTTTGATCTCTAACTATTTTTTTAGCGTAGGTCATTTAATTTTCCTTTTGAATCTTTGCACAGGCCGCAACGTCATATTTAGGCAATTCAATAGTTAGACTGTCCTTATTAAAAACCACCGGCAATGAGACCAGGGTGGTTAAGGCTGCTTTCGCCTTGTCTATGCCTTCATTGACCTTTTCACCTTGAAACTTTCGAACTCCCGCATATTTTTTTAACTCGTCAAATTGTTGTTCGCCCTTGGGATAGCCTTGAAAAGTTGTTAATCCCCTGTCATCCACTAAAAAATATTGATAAAAAATAACCCTTTCCTCCTCGCCAGCCTTAGGTTTCTTAGTCAAATGCTCTGTAAAAATCTCGTTAATATCTCGCACCTTTTTATTCTGACAGGTTTTATCCCCACCCTTGGCCGTGCAAAGATAAAAACCGAGCTGAATCGGTTTGGTAGTCGCCGCAATTTTAAATTGCTTTTTAGCGACTCCACCCGTTAAAAAATCCTTAGGAACCTCCCAAGAAAAGGATTTTGTTCCCGCACTCATTCCCTCTAAGGTCCCTAGTAGTACCTTTCCATTAGCCGCTTTAAGATCCATCGCGATGGCATCGGCGTCTCCCGGCATACAACCTAGTTTTAATTTTAACTCTACATTTAAAAGAGAATCGGCTCCCTCTTTGGGAAGAGCGACACTTTTCATATCCAGTTGTCGCTCGGTAATATCATTCTTGACCCACTCTTTAATTTGGGTTTGTGAAATCATCTGAGGAGCAGGGGATCTTTTCGAATCGATAATGATCGGCTCTAGAGAAGGGGCCGATGTTACGATCTCAGTAGGTGGCACCTGCGTTAAGATCGCGACTCGCGATCGAGTTCGAAATACTAAGGCCCCCACGATAAGAAGAATCACTCCAGTTAACAAAAGTAGCTGTTTTTGTTGCATAGCTCCCCTCTTCTATAACAGACATTTTATGATACCACACACTCCAGAGACTGCTAGTTGATCTGGGCTACGGCAGATTTTTTCGATTTTGTTTAAGCGCTAGTTGAGTGGTTAGGTCTCCTGTAGGAATGCCATTAGCTATTACCATATGGCCCTCTGCAATATCGGTGTCTAATTCAAAATTAAATACATCTACAGCCTTTTTATAGGAAAGTTTTTTCACCGATAAAATCTGTTTTCCCAATCCCTCTCCCATGATTAAATCTTTAGTACTTAATTCATCCGCTCTCACCCATCCTCTTTGGGTTAAAAAAGGATGGTCCTCTGTGACCACCAATCTATTTTTAGCGACTCTCACCTGGTAGAGAGCCTTTTTCTCAGGCCCCTTCACCACCTTAATCACCTTCACAGGCGATTGATAAAGCGGATTCCAAATAAGATCATTTTCTGAAATCTTAGATACTAATTTTTCCCTCCCATCGGCCATTCTTATGCGAGTGTCGGATGTGAAACAGCCAACCCTTCTAAGCCAATATTGGGTGACTGTACAAGAGCGGCTCCTTTTGGGGCCAACCTCCACCCAATACTCGACTCCATTGGGCCTGATCCATATATTATTTTCAACTTTGAGTATCCATGAGTTATCAATGACGTACGACTGTTGATAACTACCTGTGACAACACCCTTTTCGTCATAAGTATAAACAGTGTAGTAGCCAATCCCGTTGGGGGTAAACTGAATGTTCCGTATTTGAATTGAGTCCATATTAAAGTAATTAGCGGTGTCGGTGGTCTGCCTCCTACTATCCCACTGTCCAT
>JABMMY010000293.1 GCA_013205415.1 Deltaproteobacteria bacterium | reverse complement strand
GTTCCATTGCTAGAGTGATTCAATTGGCAAAACAGGGGAAAAAAGAGATTAACTTTCCAGAGTTTGACGTCGATTGGCAAAGTGAAGCCTATACGACTGTGAGTGGACAAAACTCTAATAACTCTGTTCGAATTCCCAATGAGTTTTTTGAAAAACTAGAAAATAATGGTACCTGGAGTTTGCGTTTTCGAACGACTAAAAAGGTGGCAAAGGAGATTCCAGCAAGGGAACTTTGGGATAAAATTTCCTTTGCGACATGGGCCAGCGCCGATCCTGGAATTCAGTGCGATACTACGATCAATGAGTGGCACACCTGTCCTAATGGGGGAAGAATTAATGCCTCAAACCCCTGTTCAGAATATATGTTTCTAGATGATACCGCCTGTAATTTAGCGAGTCTTAATCTGATAAAGTTTTACGATGATAGTACCGGAAATTTTGATGTGGAAAGCTATTCTCATGCGGCGCGATTGTGGACGATGGTGCTGGAAATTAGTGTGTTGATGGCTCAATACCCAAGTAAAGCGATTGCTCAAAATAGTTATGACTATCGAACCTTAGGATTAGGTTATGCCAATCTTGGTGCTTTATTGATGTCGATGGGCCTCTCTTATGGAAGCCCGAAGGCTCTTGCCATTACCGGTGCACTCACCTCTATTTTGACTGGAGAGGCCTATGCCACCTCTGCTGAAATGGCCGAGAGTCTGGGGGCCTTTTCAAAGTACAAAGAGAATAAGGGGGCGATGCTTAGGGTGATTCGTAATCATCAAAGAGCTGCCTTAGGTGCCAGCTGTCATGAGTATGAAGGGCTTTCTATTATCCCTATGAGTATTCAAGCGGCGCTAGTGCCACAGGAACTTTTATCTACGGCAAGAACGGTATGGGAACGGGCCTTAAAACTGGGAACTAACTTTGGTTTTAGAAATGCGCAGGTTTCAGTGATTGCTCCCACGGGAACTATTGGACTCTTGATGGATTGTGACACCACTGGAATTGAACCAGATTTTTCACTAGTAAAGTTTAAGAAATTAGCAGGTGGAGGCTATTTTAGAATTATTAATCGGTCGGTACCAAGAGCATTAAAAAATCTAAAGTATGCCAGTGATGAAATTGAGTCGATCGTAAAATATTGTATAGGCCATGCTACTTTAGAAAAGGCACCTGAAGTGAATGAAGATTCCTTACGAAAAAAAGGATTCACCTCCGAGTCTTTAAGGAAAGTAGAAACGGCTATAGCCACCGGTTTTGATATCCAATATTTATTTACCCCTTTTATATTAGGTGAGAAATTTTGCGCAGAATATCTGAAGATGAGCCCAACTGAAATTAGTAATCCTTCATTTAGTGTGCTTAAGAAAATAGGGTTTAATGATCAAGCGATTGAAGCGGCCAACCAATATGTTTTTGGACGAATGACTATCGAAGGGGCCCCTTTCTTAAAAGAGGAGCACTATTCTGTTTTTGACTGTGCCAATAAATGCGGCAAGTGGGGAGAGAGATATCTTTCAGCAATCACCCATATCGATATGATGGCGGCCGCTCAGCCTTTTATTAGCGGGGCTATCAGTAAAACAATTAATATGCCCAATGAATCGACTGTTGAAGATATTGCAAATGCCTATTTGATTAGTTGGAAGAAAATGGTGAAGGCCATTTCTATTTATCGCGATGGCTCTAAATTAAGTCAGCCACTGAATGCACAAATGGCCGGTACCGTTTTTAATCAATTAAATGAATCGCAGGAGGAGGTTCAGGAGGATACAGAGACAGAAGAACCGGGCGGAAAAATTAATAAAGCAGAGATCAAACAGGTCACTGAAAAAATAATTCGACGATCGCGGCGTCGTGAACTTCCTAAGAAAAGATTCGGTTACACTGTGAAGGCGAATATTGGCGGGCAAAGAGTGTATTTACGAACGGGTGAATATGAGGATGGAACCCTAGGCGAGATTTTTGTTGATATGTATAAAGAGGGTGCGGCCTATCGAAGTTTGATGAATGCCTTTGCGATCTCCGTTTCGTTAGGATTGCAATACGGAGTTCCACTAGAGGAATATGTAAATAAATTTAATCTTTTTAGATTCGAACCTAATGGGCACGTCAGTGATCACGATAATATTAAGTTTTGTTCCTCTATTATCGATTTCATTTTTAGAGATGTGGCCATGAATTATTTGGGCCGAACCGACCTGGTTCATATTCCTCCCAAAGAAGAATTAGCCACAAGTTATAATGCCACGGCATCACTCTCAGAAGGCGGTTATATCATGTCGTCCTCTTCTAATATGGGAGCTTCACTTTCTAATCGGGGGATGGAGGTAGGTGGAGGACTTCAAAGCGTCACTGAGTCTACAGAACCTAAACCATCCTTTAATTCTGAAACCGACATGGTGATTACAAGTGAAGAATGGTCCGATGATTTAGCACTGGCATCAAGACTTGCAAAAACTAAAGGCTACGAGGGGGATCCCTGTAATGAATGTGGTCAGTTTACACTGGTGCGGGGAGGGACTTGTCTTAGGTGTGTGAGTTGTGGGACTACTTCAGGGTGCTCATGACCTTTTAGTATCACTAGATAAATTCTATAAATAATAAATTAAAGAACCTCTTTTTTCATAATAAAAAGATAGTTAAACCCTCGAAGAAAATAGTTACCCTCAATAGCAGAGGTGTGCCAGTGGTTCCGTTTTAGGGTACGGTTATGGCGAACCACAGAAATAATATCTACGGTCTTAAAGTGTTTTTGGAGTCTTTGGAAGAGCTCAAATCCAATGGGGCAGAATGGTTTTCCCTTTTTAAAAGAATCACAGACATATAGCGCAAAGTATCTTCGGTTTTTTAATGTGCGAAAACTTTCGGCGAATACCTTTTCCATCGCTTCATAGTAGAGAGGGGTTCTTGCATCTAGCTCTCCGATGCACTGAGGATCTCCGGAATATTGGATGTGATTTGAATAAGGAGGATCCATGAAGATAAAATCGATAGAGTTTGTTTTTACCGGTAAATTTCTGGCATCCCCTTTAAGAATATCTTCACGATAGGGGGCGATATCAAATCCAATGGCTTGCCGTTTTAAATCCCTACAGACATCTAACGTAGTGCCACTTCCACAGAACGGGTCCATGACAATATCGTTCTCACGTGTGTAGCGTTCTAATAAATTCCAAATGACATAAGAGGGGGTGGCGCCCACATAAGACTGAGCCCCCTGTTGAACCTTGCCATAGTGTTGAGAGGGATATTCCCAAAGCGTAGTGGTTTCCACCTTAAGCTTAGGTTTTCCAAATCCTGCGCCTCTCTTTTTGAAATTGGGATCCTGTTCCATCAGGCCGGGGAATATACAGTAAATTTAATTAAAGTGTGCTTTCTTTTGAACCTCAAACGCCCCCTCATCTCCCAAAGCAAAGCAGACCTTCCACCGCTGGGTTCTTTCTAGATAGCGCAGGCGGTCGTGGTTGCGAGCAATAAAAAAATAAAGGTCCTGGATTCCTGGGATGCTTCCTGTTTTAATTTTTCTACAAAGATAAAACACCAACAGGAG
>JABMMY010000292.1 GCA_013205415.1 Deltaproteobacteria bacterium | reverse complement strand
CCTTTAATTTCCCCTCTCGCATCCACTGCACCTTGGGATGAGAGCCATAAAGAATTCTCGTGACCCCTGGTTTCTTTCGTCGAGAAGGGGCCTTCCAAATCACCGTTTCTAGCTGGAGCTCTTTTTGTAATACCTTAGCCAAATAACGTCCGAGAGAATCTACAGAGGGAACATAGGTCTGGAGCACGCCTGTTTTGTGATAAACATCAAATACCACACCAGGAAATCCATCATTCTCGCCGTGAATCGCGCGATATCCCTCGGTGAAATTTTTAATATTCTCTCGTTTCAATAAGCATTTTTTTAATTTGGTTTTGAACCACTCGGCATCTGGCGGAGTTTTTCCAAACTTAATAATTCGAATCGCAATCAAAGCATCTCTTTCAAAAATCCCATAGGCTAATACCTCATTCGCCGCATTCATCAAGGCTAGACAATCCCCCGATTTAAATACTGAAGAGGCACTACTAAGGTGACTTTTGAAAATCCATGGATGGCCATGTTTTAAAATGGTCTCCACCTCTTTTTTAACTTGATACCGCCTAGTTTTCATTAAATAGCTACATCCCAATCCTGAAGTTTTTGATCATCAAAATAATCGTGAACATTAGAAAGATCTAAGACATCGAAAACGGCAGTTAAACTAAAAAAGCTTAAAAGCCCTTCCCAGTTTTTTAGCCACTCTGGAATATAATGTGGAGGCTCTACAATGCCATGAGTGCGCAGCCAAGCAATCGTGCTCACATCTTCTAAGGACATTCGACCGCATACCAGACTCTCAATAAGAATTCGATTTTGATTTTTTACTGCATATTTTAAAAAATTATAAACACTAATCAGGCCTGGTAAATAAACTACATCCTTAGTAAAGGCGGCTCCTCCAGTGAGCTTAGCCCCTCTAAAAATTCTTTGGGTATTAAAAAAGGCATCTAAAGAATTATCGGTACGATCTTGATACCACCGATAGAGATCCATAAAAGAGGCTCCATCCTCTACTGCGGCAACAGCCTCGACTCGATTACATAGAGATAAAAATCGATTTTGAGACATCGTGTGTGCATAGACCTCATAAAAAACGGCTAGCCCCTCTTGCGTCATGGTCGTTCTCGGTCCACCCGCCGATAAAAAATCACAATACGGATGACGATTACCATTATGCGCCGTTAAACAATGAGACTCCACTTCGTTATTCCACAAAGAATCTAATTCAAGCTCAGAAAATCTGGCATCCTTTCTGAGTTTCACTCGATTCATTCCCGCTACCACCTTTGAAGCAATCGTTTCTGTAACCTCAATTTTCAGAGGGATGAGTGGCTTTCGGTTCTTGACCCGTTCTTCTAATGCCACGGCAAACTCAAGAGCACTTTTCTGAACAAAGGATTCCCCAATGTCATTAAGTGAGCAGACTGAAATTCTCTGGGAGATGGCTTTAGCCAATTCAAGATTGGTAGTTTCCCCTCGAAACAACTTGGTCTTTGAATTTCCGTACATCTCAGATGAAATTCCAAAAAATCGGTCGGTCTCTACCGCAATAAGGAGAGAAAGTCCTAATTGATATGACTCTAAGGTTTTTCTGAGCCAATCCAACATAGGGTGTTCACCCTGAAGTTTCGGCTTTAAAGCTTTTAAGGCTTCCAATAAGGAAAGGATCTCCCTTTTATCAATCAAATAGGTGGGATTAGGTAATACCGATTCTTTTTTTGCAAAAAACTCGGCCACCACCTCTGGCCGCCACGCTAAAGCGGCAAGGATTTTGCTTTTTCTAGCGCAGGATTTAAAAACATCACTGGCCTCTTTAAGGGTCGCGATTAAATCCTTTTTGATAACACTTTTAACCATGTCGTATTATCGACTATTCTCCAGATTTCGGAAAGTGCTATTGAGATCGCTTTAATGCATTTTCCAGATCATCTTTGAGATCGGCTAGAGCCTCAATGCCCACCGAAAGCCGTATAAGATTGTCACCAATTCCCAAGGATTTTCTTGTTTCTGGCGGAATGGAGGCATGGGTCATGATAGCAGGATGATCGACTAAAGACTCAACACCACCAAGACTCTCTGCCAGAGCAAAGATCTTAACCGACTCTAAAAATCTCCGAGCGTTTTCAATATTTCCCTTCACAAAAAATGTGATCATCCCTCCAAACCCCTTCATCTGTTTGCATGCCACTGCGTGTTGTGGATGGGATTCCAGACCTGGATAGATCACACGATCCACTAAAGGGTGTTTTTCTAAAAACTTAGCTAACTCAAAAGCGTTTTCACCGTGACGCTGCATTCTTAAAGCTAGAGTTTTAATTCCTCTTAAAACCAAAAAAGCATCAAAGGGACCAGGGATTCCCCCTATCGAATTTTGAATATGGTGAAGTTGTTCTAGTAGGCCCTTATCATTGGTCACTAAGGCCCCTCCCACCACATCACTATGGCCATTAATATATTTTGTCGTCGAGTGGAGAACCACGTCGGCCCCTAGCTCGAGAGGTCTTTGGAAATAAGGACTCGAAAAGGTATTATCCACTACTACAATTGGCCTATGAGGAAGTTTTTTTGCTTGAGCCACTACCTTTTCAATATCAATAATTTTCAAAAGAGGATTCGTGGGAGTTTCAATCCAAATCATTTTAGTTTTAGGTGTCACAAAATCGGATAAAGGTTGATTAGTCAGATCTCCAAAGGTAACCGCTAGTCCATGTCTCGACCAAATACTCCGAAATAATCGGCTGGTTCCACCATAAACATCGTCGACAGATACCACATGGTCTCCCACCTCCATTAAGTGCATTAAAATATCGGTGCCGGTACAACCACTAGATAAAGCAAGAGCATAATTTCCGCCTTCAATAGCAGCTAAGGAAATTTCTAAGGCCGTTCGAGTGGGATTCGCCGTACGAGAATAATCATAACCCAGATGTTTTCCAGGTGAGATTTGTACATAGGTACTAGTTGCGTAAATAGGAGTCATGATAGCCCCTGTGGTGGGATCAGGTTTCACTCCTGCGTGAACTACGGTGGTTTCAAAATGACCTTTTTTCTCTTCCATAAAATCTCCCTTAGCTTGTGATTCTTACAAAATGCAAATTCGAAATATTTTTTTTCTTAGGGCCTGTAGCCTATTTCTTCCAAGATAAAAAGTAATGTAACAAGGAGAAAGAGGAGCTTCAACCGACTTTATCGTTTTTATGACTCATACTATTTGTCATCCAACCTCTTTTTCTCTAAGATGCCTCTATGGAAAGAAAATCCTTCTTTGACGGCAAGGACCGTCCCAATACCCCTCTAGAGGCCCCTGGTGTTTTTCCCTTTACTAGGGGAATTCACCCCACCATGTACCAGAAAAAGGTATGGACCATGCGCCAGTACGCCGGTTTTGGGGATGCTAGAACCTCTAACGAACGTTATCGTTACCTACTCTCACAAGGAACCACCGGACTCAGTATTGCTTTCGATTTGCCAACGCAAATGGGATATGACTCCGATCATTCTCTGGCCCAAGGAGAGGTGGGTAGAGTAGGTGTGGCTATTAGTTCTCTAGAGGACATGGAACTTGTCTTGAATCAAATTCCACTAGACCAAGTCTCTACCTCCATGACGATTAACTCCACAGCAGCTATCTTGCTTTGCCTATATATCGCCGTAGCCGATAAAACCGGCGTCGCTAGAACTCAGTTACGCGGAACGATTCAAAATGATGTTTTAAAAGAATATATTGCCAGAGGCACCTATATTTTTCCACCTGGACCTAGTTTAAAAATAGCAACCGACCTTTTTGAATTCTGTAAAAATGAGGTTCCCGATTGGAATACCATTTCGATCAGTGGCTATCACATTAGAGAGGCTGGTAGCACAGCTATACAGGAGGTGGCCTTCACTTTAGCCGATGGTCTCACCTATGTAAAAGCCGCACTAGATCGCGGACTTAAAATTGACGACTTTGCTCCTAGACTTTCCTTTTTCTTTAATGTGCATAATAATTTTCTGGAGGAGGTAGCCAAGTTTAGAGCCGCAAGACGCCTTTGGGCTAAATTAATTGAGGAAAGATTTTCCCCCAAAGATAAAAAATCTCTACTCCTTCGATTTCACGCGCAAACTGCCGGCAGTACTTTAATTCCGGTTCAGGTTGATACCAATGTCGTGAGAGTCAGTTTACAGTGTTTGGCCGCCGCTTTAGGGGGGGCTCAATCGATACACACAAACTCTCGAGACGAGGCGCTCGGTCTCCCCACTTCAGAAGCGGCTTTACTGGCGTTAAGAACTCAACAGGTGATTGCTCTTGAATCGGGAATTCCATCTATTATAGATCCCTTCGGTGGCAGCTTTGCCATTGAAGCCCTCACCGATTCTATCGAGCAGGAGGCTCTGAAAATAATTACGCTTATTGAAACTAAAGGCGGCGTCGTAAAGTGTATCGAGGAGGGATGGCAACAGGGGCTCATTCAAGATGCAGCCTATGAATACCAAATGGAAATTGAAAATAAAAAAAGAGGTATCGTCGGGCTTAATACGTTTCAACAAAAAGAGAAACAGACCATTCCCCTACTTTCCATCGATCCTAAAACGGAGATAGATCAGGTAGAACGCTTAAAATCTTTTCGAATAAAACGAAATAATACCCACCATCAAGAGGCCCAAGCAGAACTTAAAAAGGCCGCTGTAGATGGGATTAATATTGTTCCAAGTATTTTAAAGGCGGTTCATGCTCACAGTACCCTAGGAGAGATCACTCAAACATTGGAAAAAGTTTACGGAAGGTATCGTCCTTAACGCTCCAATGAAAATTTCTGAAGAAAGCTTTCGGCACTTTCATAATAACCTTTTTTCCTAAGTTTTCGCTTCATTTCTAAGTAGCGATGCCGATGATGCCCAACGGTATCACTTAATCTTATAAAGGCGTATTGACGAATTTGACTCACTCTAATTTTTAGCTTCTGACTCAAACAATTTTCTTTGACGTGAATTTTTAAATTATTAGTTTCTAATCTTAGAAAAATAATAATAGCTTCAAAATTGGCTCTCCTAAACTGCGTGAATTTTTTTATACTTTCTAGAAAAGTGGGTTTACCCTCCCTGGCTGTGCTCTTTCTATTTCGTGCTCGTTTTTTATCTCTTTTTTTATGTGGTATCTTCATTTCTCACATCCCTTTCAGGCTAAAATATTTGGAAAATATTTACGAAGAGCAACTACGGTTCCCCCTCCTACCACCGTTCCCACCAAGGAAAGATCAAGAAAGGCAGAGAATCGGGTGTTTTGATAAATTCCCAGACGAGATATTATAGCCGCTACCACTGCAAAACCCATGATACAAATCAACCAATGCCTTAAAAATAGATAAAACTTGGAGTAGTCATATTGCGGCACAACCTGTGCGATGTGTCTTTTCAACATCCACCATAAGATTCCACAGTAAAGAATGATTCCTAATGTGCCGGCCATGGCTAAACCAAAATAAGAGTACCTTTGTGAAAGATAAAAATAGACCGGAATCATTAGTGCACTAAGTAGTGTACCCCAAAGAGAGGGAAGCCAAGTTCTTCCGGCTGCATAAAATCCACGTGAAAGTAAAATTTGCCAGGTCCAGAAAAAGATACCCAATGCCAAAATCTCAAGCACATGTGCTGTCTGCTGAAGATCAAAAGAGGTTAACCTTCCTCCTCCAAAAATAAAATGTGTCAGCGGAGCTGCATGAAAAGCAATTAATACGGCAGCAATCGGCCCCAAAGCCCAGAGCTTAGACATTTCTAAAAGTAGAGTATCGCAATATTCGGTATATTTTTTTTCTGACCACAGTCGGCTCAAGTAGGGAAAACTTGCCATTCCCGCAGCCTGTCCAATAACAGCGATTGGAATTCTCATTTCTGTTCTTGCGTAGGATAAATAACTTACCGCTCTTTCTTGTAGAAAACTGGCAAAATATTTTGAAATCCACTCATCGGTGACCACCAAAGAAAAGCTTAACATGATGGGAAAGGTAACCCAGAGATATCGTTTAAACCTTTGGGATATCTCCATTGAAAAATCAAAACTTGGCATGCAGGAATAACCTATTTTTTTTAGCCCCCACCAATGTAAAACACCATGGCCAAAGAAACTACCCACAACGACTCCTACGCTAAATCCCATGACTCCCATCTGCTGATACAACACCAGCCCGCAAAGAATAATTCCCAAATTATAAAAAATAGGGGACAGTGCTGAGTAAATAAATTTTCCATGAGTCTGTTGCACACTCATGGCCAATCCGCCCCAATAGAAAAAAAACTGCGCAGGAAGAATCACTCTTAAAAGTTTAGCTAAAAGAAGTTTTTGTTCGGGATTATATCCAGGAGCGACCCAGCCCCCTAAAGTTTCAGCAAAAACTTCACCAAAAATTATTAATATTATCAATACCGAGCACATTACCGTTGAAATGGTTCGAAAGACCCGTTCACTTAACTTATGATCCTCATCATTAAGACACTCAGAAAGAATTGGAATTAAAGAGATACTTAAAGCACCCGCAGCCATTAAATAGTTTAAAAAATCTGGAATTACAAAAGAGGAAAGATACACATCGGTAGTAGATGAAGCACCAAGAGTTTGAGTAAATACCCATTCTCTTATAAAACCTATCCCCCTCGAAAAGATGACACTTAATGCCATGATTCCGCTGGCACGCCTTATGTTTTTTCTTGTCTCTTGCGTCAACTGCTAACTCCTACTTAATAATAGCCACTTAGTTCAATTTACCCTTAATAGACACAAAGGAATTAACACCTTCTCGTGCAGGAGGCCTTCGTTTCTATCTAGAACCGAGTATAATTATAGTAATCCTTCAGAAGTGACTCTTCTAGTTAGTTCTTCATTTCATCATTTTAAATTATCGGTTATGGAAAAAGAAAAACCCTCTTTTCAAAATATACTTCATCTATTTATTCAGCCCACTGAAGGCGAACCTATTTCTTTTAAATTAGATTTGGCAGAAATCTCTAAATTAATTATCTGTATTAGTTTTGTTTTTTTATTTCTTT
>JABMMY010000024.1 GCA_013205415.1 Deltaproteobacteria bacterium | reverse complement strand
ACATCCGATATTAGTTAAAAGTAACCAGAAAACGAAGACCATAACCAATCGAGAAATCGGAAATCTAGCATTCAGCCAAAAAAACTTTTCTCTAATATAAAAGACAGACTCTGGAAACAACATTGGTGTAATTAAAATTACTATAAACACTACTAAGAATAATTTTAAATCTTTAATCTGAAGGGCGTTATTTTCTTTGTTCCCCGCGTCACCAGAAGCCATCCAAAATTTCCGATACCACAAAAGGTTTAGAGCCATAATTAATACATAGCAACCCATCTCAAAAAAATGTTGAATGACCCAACTTAAGTTATGTTTATCAGAAGTTCCAATAGAAATTCTTGGTAGAGATGCTTGTAACATATTCAAGAAATTCCCCTTAGCTGAAGCGGCATCGGTAAACATTAATCGCCATAATTCTGCAAATCCAATTTCTCTTGAAAAAAACCATGATAGAAACCCCAGACTCAGTAAAAATGAAAAGGAAAGAAAACTAATTCCAAAAAGAAACTTCTTTAATGATTTCTGTTTATCAAACAAAATATTTAGTACCATCACACTGCAAGATAACAGAACCACACCGAAACCAATATTCTGTTTCGCAAAAACTGAAAGTGCACCCAGAATCCCCGCAATGATCAATTTACTGCTGGACGCCTCATTTAAATATGAAAATACTAAAACGCCACTCCAAACCGCAAGTGAGTAGCTCAGGAAATTATAAACATGCATGGCCGACAAATGAGGAATGCTTAATGGAATCACAATCATTAAAGCAAAAGCAAGGTTCTCTCGTCGCACCGAAATATCCCTTAGTAAAAAATAGGTACCTAATATAGAAACAATCCAAGACAGGTAATAAATGAAATAAATAATTATCCATTTTACGCCGAAAATTTTAAACATCAACCCTATGAGCTCATAGGACAGAGGGCCAACAGCTGTATAGAAGTCTTTTCCATAAATACCTCCACGATAGACTCGATACCCCGTTTCAAAGTCCCAACCATAATCAAAACCATTTGCAATCAATCCCCAACGAGCCACGCACAACAAAACTACAATCACAGGAAAAATGAGGGGATTAATCGCTACTGTCTCTTTTTTAATCGAAGAAAAAAATATATTTGGTTTCATCTTTGTCTTATTTATCTACAACTCAAAATTTGGGTTTTACCTATTTTGAAAAAAATTCAACTAATTATATCACTTTAAAACTTCCATGGCAGGGAGATTTCCCCTGTATAATCGGAGGACAGTTCGCCGCATCCCACATAATTGCTTCACAATTAGGGCCTATGATGTAAGAGGCGTTAAAATTTATCTTTAGATGTAGTACGTATGCAGAAATTAAGAATTTTCATTATCTTGTGGTTCGCTTTAGTTTCAATGCCCTCTTATGGGCAATGGATAGAGGCCTACTATCAGTGTATTTGCCAACAGGGCTCACAGGTTGAGTGTTTTAGACAAATAGACCGAGAGTTCCCTGACGCCAGAGATGATATTGAGCGGGAAGGGCCTGAAGCTGCAAACAGTAGTTTATATCTAACTCAGGTGCGTACGGCTCAACTTCTTTTGGATCAACGAAACCAACTCAATGTTAAGGAATCACTCTGTCTAGAATCACCTAGAGTGGCTCTTAAAAATGCATTGGGATTTTCTATAAAGGAAAAAATGTCGGGTAGGCCCGATTCCTATATCTATATTAAGGCACTCTATGACCTAAGCCAGCAAGCTTACCAATGGGCTGAGGCCCACTGCTTTTCAAAATCAAATACGCATGGCGCACCCTTTGACAGAATATTACCTAATTCTGGTTCCTGTAGTTCACCTTAGGGCCAGCGGCGAAATTAATTGCCTGTTTGGCGGACATCTTAAGGCACCTTAGTTATTAGGGTTTTTTAGAATTTAAAAATCGATACTTTGATGTTTCTAATTTTCTATAGGCTGCATCCACAAGAATAAAACGATTCCCTGCCTGTGTTAATTCGGGGTTTAAATCCGGGTGGTACTTTTTTGCCAGATCTCGATATCGCTTTTGAATTAGGCCCCAATCTCTTTCATGGGGAATACCCATAATCCCAAGGGCATTTGTAAGATCCTTCGGTAGTAATTCAATATTATGAGGTCTAACATCAGAAAAACTTTTTTCTCTAAGAGGAATCGATTTAAAGGAATTCTTTCGTGGTTCAAATCGTGTTTTTTGGACTTTTTGCTTTGGATTAATATAATTGAAAATTAGTTTTTCAATCAGTTCTACAGACACAATTTTTACAAACCAAATACAACTTCCCATTAAGGTAGCAAGAATCCCACTAAGTTCCCATTTAGATTCACTTGAAAGCTGTTTCTCCAAATGGCCTGGTTGATAATAGGTGTAATAAAAGGCCCAGAAAAATAAAAAACCACCGGGAAACAAAAGGCCCGAAGGAAAGGCTTGATACTTTAATTCCAAAAAATATTCGGCAACGGTAAATGGAAAAATGGAAAGATAGAGAAGCGTATTATCTGAAGCCACAGGGATGACAGACTCATTAAGGGGATGAGCGCGTTGATGATAAAGATGTTCTCTGTAATTTCTGGCATTCATAGTTTTAGACTCTTTTCAGTCTAAAATAGTGCAATTTTCTACCCAGTTATCTCAGTGTAAAAATATGACTTACTTGTTAATCTTTTATACAGAAGCCAAATTATATTAAGGTAGGTACTAGATTTATTAGATATTTTCTGTGACTAGTTATGAGACAGGATGCAGGATAGATGCTTAACTCTCTAATACCTAAATATAAATTAGATTTCACAGGCTGAAATCATCTAATAATAATACGATACTCCAAACATGAGTCCCTTGGTAGACTGGCTTGAAGTATTTAAAGAGCTTAAAGCCCGAGTCGTTTGTGCTGGAGATTCCGAACCAAATCTTTGAAAAAATAACTTTCCAACAAAATCAATATCTCGACGATAGTTATAGGTGGTTTTTAAAACAAAGGTCCAAGCTGAGATATTACTACTTGCCACCGTCTGAAGAGGCGTTTCACTTACTGAAGGGAAAATTAAGGATGTAATATCAAGTCCCAAACCCACTTTGTCATTCACTGGAAAACTCACCCCACCACTAATCATTGGACCCGAATAGGCCGTGCTTTTAAAAATAACGGTAGAACCGTTATCAGGAATTGCAAAACTTTGCGTACCATACCCCCCTCTAAAATAAACAATGGGACCTGAACTGGGAGCAAAAATATTAAGACGATATCCCACCAGAAGTTTAAATGCAGAAACGGTCATTCCCACAGATTTAGATCCAGCTTGATTACTATTCACTAACGAAGCCGCACCATAATTAAGTCCTACATTAATATAATATTTACTCGTTAACCAAATCTCTCCATTTAAACTT
The DNA here is from genome assembly GCA_013205415.1 of Deltaproteobacteria bacterium. Classification (GTDB taxonomy): domain Bacteria; phylum Bdellovibrionota; class FAC87; order UBA2466; family UBA2466; genus UBA2466. The sequence goes on along the minus strand of JABMMY010000024.1, from coordinate 3,665 downwards.
CCACCGGGAAGCACTTTATTTACCTTCGCTTCAGCACCTGCACCAGTTTTATTAGATAACGTTAAGAGTGAGGGGCCTAAATCTAAATTCACAACACCTAGTTTTCCTTTACTCACCTCAAACTCATTTCCCCAAAGAGAGGCAGGCTCTCGTCCTTCTGCTGCGTCTAATAACGACGCCACCTCCATAGGTGGGCTATCTGAAAACTGAAGTTTATTTCCACGAGCCACCTCATAGGGTCGTTTCTCTACCATTACCTTTCCAAAGGTTAAATTCTCCTCGACCTGTGTGATACCAATCAAACCTGTTTCTTCCAGGAGGACCTTTCCATTTTTGTTCTCCATTGTAAAAACGGAAACTTGAGTTCCAGGACGAAACACTCTTGCTCCGCGATCAATCACCACCAAATAACCATCTCTTTTCAAAATGCTGGCATCAAAAGGTATTTTTTTTGTGAGTTCGCCTAGCCCTTCTCGCGTGGCCACCACAAAACTATCTAGAGACTTTGGATTACCGACAGAGACCGTCTCAGACGCAATAAGTTCCCCAGTTGCCGTAATTACTAAAGAGAGGTTAATTTGATAATCTGATTCCTCCTTTATAATTTCCGCTAAAATAACACTACGAGTGCCTTTTACATATTGGTCTTTAAAAACCCCGTCATAGATATTTAGTTTTTCAGTTGAGGCTGGATTGATTGAAATATTTGCAACCGATTTTAACCCCTGTTTAAATAACTCTTGGTTTTTTTCTAAAAAATCAAATCGTGGGTTCGCCTGTAACAAAGCAATGAGTTCCGATTCCACCTGATCAGCAAAAACAGGTTGTGTTTTCGCATTAACAATTCCCACTACAAATCCCTTGTAGCTATATTGATCATCTAATTGAGAGGAGGCAAAAGCTACCCATGAGACACTCAAAATTGAAAAAAGAAGTTGTTTCATCATGACTCTAAATTGATAAGGTTATTTTTAATTAGTTCCTATTTAAATTGTAGGTGAAATTAGGACATCCGTCACTCTTTGGAGCATTTGGGAGACTCTATGCTTAACGTATAGCAGCAGAGGGGTGAAGTATTCTCTGGTAAATTGCGTCGACATCCCCTTTCTGTTATCGTGAAATCAATGAAATTGCCTGGTTTTAGCCGACATCCCCTTTTTTACATTGTAGCTGGCCTTTGGTTTTGCGGTTTGGTTTTATGGCCACGATCATCAAATGTTTGGGTAGGAGAAGATTCACTCTCTCATAACTCCTCTCAAGAGGGTTTATATAAATCTGCCCTTACCAATGCCAACTTCGGTTTATTGGGGGTGAGATTTTATGAGTCGGTAGGTGGGCATCCGCGTTGGAAAATTAATTCTGCGTTTGCGGAATTGCGACGCAAAGAAAATTACGCTTTTTTAAAAGAGGTGACCTCCGATTTTCTTTCAGAAACAACTCAAAATACTATTCATACCAAATCTGATTATGGCAGATCCTGGACCGCAAAAAATTATGTTGAGCTAGAGGGTAATGTTTCAATTGAATCTAGTAATGGCTATCTTTTCTGGATGGATCATTTGAACTATGATGGCAAAAATCATGAATTCACCTCTAAAGACACCGTTCAAATGAAAGGTCCTAGTATTAATCAGCCGATTATGTTTTTAAAAGGAACTGGGCTTACTGCGGAAATTAATAAAGAGCACTTTTTACTTAATTCAAATGTATCTTCACAAAAAAGATTACCTAGTGGTCAGTGGCTAAAGGTCTCATCAAAAACAGGGGAATTTTTTACCCAACAATCCAGAGCTATTTTTATGGGTGGAGTCAAATCTCAAATGCCAAAAGTTAATATTACAAGTGACGTGTTTGAAATGAGCTCCTTAGAGGGAGATGAAAATGCGCAGGCCTTTGGAAATGTAGTTTTAAAAAATAAAGGAAGAGTGGGCTACGCTCAGAAAGCCTATTTAGAAATAGGTGGAAGTGAAATTATTTTAGAAGGAAATGCTAGAATTGAAGCCGACGGTAATATTATCAAAGGAAATCGAATTAAACTTTTTTCCGATGAAGATAAAATTGAGGTTGAGAATGCCGAAGGAAAAACTAACCCATGAAACTCTGCGCTGAAAATTTAAAGAAGAGCTTTAAAGGTAGAACTGTAGTTTCTGATGTCTGCTTTGAGATCTCTAGTGGAAAGGCTGTTGGGCTTTTAGGCCCTAATGGAGCTGGGAAAACTACGACCTTCTATATGATGGTGGGCTTAGTGCGCCCAGACTTTGGCACCGTTACCCTTGATGGAGTTGACTTAGCGCATCGCCCCATTCATGAGCGGGCGCGCATGGGTTTAGGCTACTTACCTCAAGACCCTTCTATCTTTAGGAAGCTAAGCGTTGAAGAAAATTTATTCCTTGTTTTGGATAACTTGAAAATTAGCCGACAAGAGAAGAGAGCCCGAGCTGAGAGGTCTTTAACCGAATTGGGAATTAATCACTTAGCTCATAATCGGGCGATTACTTTAAGTGGGGGAGAACGCCGTCGCTTAGAGATTGCAAGGGCCTTGATTCTCGAGCCTAAGTTTTTACTGTTAGATGAGCCCTATGCGGGCATTGATCCTTTAGCAGTGCAGGAGATTCAAGGAATTATCTGTACGCTAAGAGATAGAGGAATTGGGATTGTGATTACAGATCATAATGTACGAGAGACACTAAAATCTTGTAACGAGGCTTATTTGATTAAAGAAGGTAAAATTTGGATTCATGGGACTCCACAAGAAATTGTAGAGAATGAATCGGCCAAGAAGTTCTACTTGGGAGAAAGTTTCAGGTTATAACTATGTCGATCGGCCAAAAATTAAATTTGAGTTTGGGGCAGCACCTAGTAATGACGCCTCAACTGCAACAAGCGATTAAATTATTGCAGATGAACCGAATGGAAATGGAAAATCTGATAAATTCAGAATTGGTTGAAAATCCTACACTCGAAGAGACTTCCGATTCCGAAAGCACCGTACAGAGCATGGAAGAAATTCCAAATAACAATAATGATGTAGGCGCTAAGACTGAAGAAAATCCTCAAGCGGGTGAAGATTTTAATTGGGAAAGCTACTTAGAAAACTTTCGTTCCACGCCTAATTTACCCGTTTATCGAGGAGGAGATGAAGATCTTCCCGGTTATGAAAACACCTTAACCTCAGCCCCCGATCTTCCAGAGCACTTAATCTGGCAGTTAAAGCTCTGCGATATGACGCCGCAGCAAAAAACGATTGGTGAAGTCATTATTGGCAATATTAATGATGATGGTTATCTTCAATGCAGTATTGAAGAAATTGCTCAAAAAGAAAGTTTTGATGTTCACGAAGTAGAGGCTGTTCTCTATCGAATTCAAGATTTCGATCCCATTGGAGTTGCCTCTAGAGATCTCAAGGAATGTTTGCTTGTTCAGATTTATGATCTCAAAGAAAATGATGATTGCTTAGAAGCGATTGTAGAAAATCACCTTACCGATTTAGAAAAGAAAAACTATGGGGTGATTTGTAAAACACTTAATATTTCTATGGAAGCCGTTATCGAACGGGTAAAAATAATTGAAGACTTAGAACCCAAACCAGGTCGTGCTTTTGGAGGGTCACCCGCGCATTACATTATCCCTGATATTTACGTAGCAAAGCGTGGAGATGAATATGT
>JABMMY010000291.1 GCA_013205415.1 Deltaproteobacteria bacterium | reverse complement strand
AGATATTTGGGTAAATGATCCGTTCCTGAAAGAGCTTTATCACGCAAAGTTTCAAACCCATCCCATAGATTGGCATTGGGAGGTTGCCCCCCAATCTTGGAAACTCCTTTTGAAAAAAGAGAAACCTGAGTTTTTAATTTTAGACCTGAGCCTTGTGAAGCAGGCCCCCATCGAAGCTCTTCATGAAATCAAATCACTCTCTCCTCTCACGGAAATCATCGTGCTTTCCGATACCGATGATGTTCAGGTAGCCATTTCAGCATTCAAAGCCGGCATTTCAGATTACTATCTTAAACCCACAAACCCTGAAACATTGCTCTATGCGATTCAAAAACTTTTCAGTCAAAAAACTCTTATGCCCATAGACCCTACTCTTCAAGCCGATCTTCAGGTGTTCAGTGTTACCCACTTAATCAGCATTGCTGAAAGTGATTTAAAGATGAAAGAGCTAACAATAAATCATCTCATCTCTGTTTATGAGGCCAGTGGCGCCATCTGGTTAAGTCCTAAAAATACCTCTTCAAGCAAACCTAATTCTAATGAAGTTACGATCGATGGAGTTTCATTTACAAAAGAAATATGGGGATGTCGAAACAAGCAGGCCGATCTGGAGATTGAAAGATTTCAGCGAACCTATCCGAATATCATTGGAGACTCCTTTCATTCTCATTTGACCTCTCATCCTGAATATTGGGTGCGCGGAGATGTCGCTTGGATTCCACTACAACACTATACGATGGGAGGGATTTTCCTGTTCGGAATTACTAAGGCAATCACCCAGCCCATCCAGAGCCGAACAGAATTCCTGGTTAGAAGTTTGGAGGTCTCCTTTGAGAATCATCGTAGATATATTGAAGCAAAACAGCTCACCTACATTGATGACCTTACCGGTCTTTACAACCCCAGATTTCTAGACCACGCACTTACCATTGCTTTGGGAAATCTTAAAACAGCAGAGGACGGATTTTGTATTCTGTTTATCGATATTGATAAATTTAAATATGTGAATGACTCTTACGGCCATATCATAGGTAGCCAAATGCTCTCACATGTAGGCAGGCTTCTAAAAAGTAATCTGCGCACCTATGATCATATTTTTAGATACGGCGGGGATGAATTTTTGGCCGTGCTCTATGGAACCGATATCAACAAAGCAACAGAGATTGCAGAACGGATTCGAAAAAATGCTGAGGCAAGGATCTTTAAATTTGCAAATCACACCATAAAAATTACACTTTCAGTTGGAATCGCGCGTTTTCCTGATCACGGAAAGGACAAGGAAACATTAATTTCACTCGCCGATAAAGCTATGTATCATAGTAAAAAGCACGGTCGGAATCAGGTCATTGTGGCGGAGCTGGAATCTGATGTCTAAACTAAAGTTAATTTTTTCCGATTTTCACCTTGGAAAAGGAAAACGACTTGCTAATGGAGCCATGAATCCTCTAGAGGATTTTTTTCACGATTATCGTTTTAAAGAATTCTTAGAGCACTACACCCAAAGCCCTTATGAAGATTTTGATATTGAACTCATTCTTAACGGCGATATTCTTAATCTGATTCAAATTGATTACCATGGCCACTTTACCAGTGTTATTACCGAATCGGTTTCTCAGACGAAAATACAGTCGATTATTCAGGGGCATCCTGTTTTTTTTAACTCCTTACGAGATTTTTTAAACCATCCCAAAAGGGCACTGACCTATGTGATTGGCAATCATGATCAGGAGATGCTTTGGCAGGGGACGAGACAACTTTTTGAAGGTGCGATTGGAAAAGAGGTAAACTGGAAAAACTCCTACTATCAAACCGATGGAATTCACGTCGAACATGGCCATCAATATGAGTCGGTTAATCGCGTGGATCCTACTCGACTTTTTCTCACCGAAGGCCTCCCAGAGCCTATTCTTAATCTACCCTGGGGAACTCTCTTTACCATTCAATTTATCGTAAGATTGAAACTGATTCGTCCTGCAGTCGATAAAATTCGGCCCTTCCGGCATTTTATATGGTGGAGCATTTTTCACGACACGTGGATGTCTATCACTCAAGGAATTAAACTAATCTCCTATTTTATCTCAACTCGATTTAGCAAGGTGAGATACCGACAATCAAGTCTAAAATTAACCTTTAAAATTCTCTTTGAAGCCTCTGTGTTTCCAGACCTGAGCGATGCTGCCAGAAAAATTTTGCGAATGCCCGATATCCACACTGTAGTTTTTGGGCACACCCATGTTTATAAACAACTTCCCATCGGCGATGAAAAACAATATCTCAATACCGGTAGTTGGACAGATATTATCTCAATGGACCTGGAAAATTTTGCCCGAAGATCCCGATTAACCTACGTTCGAGTGGAGTATGATCCGCAGGGGAAATCTATTCCCATGCTCCGCCACTGGATCGGTAGAACCCCCATCGAGGATGATGCTTTTGGAATCTAGCTAAGAGCCTAAAGATATCCACCAAATAGGCCATTAAATTCACCGCCAGCCATAAATGACACGCGGCATTTTTTATCCAATTTTTCCCAGCAACCTTTTGTCATCCCACCTTAGCTGACATATAATCGTTTCAGTTTTAAAGGATTGCGTTAATTAATGATTCACGCACCAGTATTCTTTTAAAATGACCTATAAATGGCTAGGATAAAAACTGGTTTTTATTTTTGTAACTATTGCATTAAAGGCTAAAAAATGATCGGCAACCTCGCAAAAAAACTTTTTGGTAGTGGAAATGATAGGGAAATAAAACGACTGCTTCCCATGGTATCTCACATCAATTCATTTGAAAGTGCATTGGCCCAATTTAGTGATGATGGCTTAAGGGCTAAGACAATTGAGTTTAAGGAAAAAATAGCACGAGGGGCTACCGTCAACGACATTCTTCCCGAAGCCTTCGCTGTGGCGAGAGAGGCAGGAAAGAGAGCCTTCAACATGCGCCACTTTGATGTTCAGATGATTGGTGGAATGGTTCTTCATAGTGGCAAGGTAGCTGAAATGAGAACGGGCGAGGGAAAAACTTTAGTCGCTACCCTCCCCGTTTATTTAAATGCTCTCGAAGGAAAAGGGGTTCACGTAGTTACCGTTAACGACTATTTAGCACGTCGTGACTCCGAATGGATGGGGCAACTCTACAGGTTTTTAGGTCTCTCGGTAGGAACTATTGTGCACGGACTTAATGATACTGAAAGACGAGCGGCCTATCATTCAGATATTACCTATGGGACTAACAATGAATTTGGCTTCGATTATTTACGCGACAACATGAAGTTTCGGCTCGAAGAATTTTCTCAGCGTCCGCTTCATTATGCCATCGTCGATGAGGTAGATTCTATTCTTATCGACGAGGCAAGAACCCCTCTGATCATTAGTGGCCCTACAGATGATTCTACCGATAAATACTATTTGGTGAACTCGATCATACCTATTTTACAAAATGTAGATGATTATACTATTGAAGAAAAAACTCGTAGTGCCTCGCTCAGTGAGGCCGGGGTGAATAAACTTGAACATGCGTTACGTGTTTCCAATCTCTATGCACCAGAACATATGGAGCTTGTGCATCACGTTCACCAAGCTTTAAAGGCCCATGCTATTTTTAAACGTGACGTAGATTACGTGGTTAAGGAGGGTGAAGTTATCATCGTTGATGAATTCACAGGCCGTCTCATGCCAGGTCGTAGATATAGCGACGGACTCCACCAGGCGCTAGAGGCTAAAGAGGCGGTGACCATTGAAAATGAGAATCAAACTCTCGCTACAGTTACCTTCCAAAACTTTTTTAGAATGTATAAAAAATTGGCAGGCATGACGGGAACCGCCGATACTGAAGCCACAGAATTTAATAATATTTATAAACTTGAGGTGATTGTAGTTCCCACCAATCGAGACATGGTACGACTTGATAAGCAGGATGTGATCTACAAAACGGTTAAAGCGAAATACAAAGCAGTCTGTGATGAAATTGAGGAGCTCTACGCCACAAAACGTCCCGTACTTGTAGGAACTATCTCGATAGAAAAATCGGAATATCTCAGTGGTCTTCTCGATAAACGTGGAATTAAGCATAATGTACTCAATGCGAAACAGCATGAAAGAGAGGCTGAAATCGTAGCTAATGCAGGGCAACCTGGAGTGATCACTATTGCTACCAATATGGCAGGTCGAGGAACCGACATTGTTCTGGGCCCTGGTGTGAAGGAAAAAGGGGGGCTTCATATTATTGGAACTGAACGCCATGAATCTCGCCGCATTGATAATCAATT
>JABMMY010000290.1 GCA_013205415.1 Deltaproteobacteria bacterium | reverse complement strand
GCCACTTTGGTTTGGCCTTAATGGATTATACCCATTTCTCCTCTCCTATTCGTCGATACCCCGATCTCATTGTGCATCGCGCTTTAAAAGAATTTATTTTAAAGCTCACTCTTTCCGATAAGTTTACTGAGGGTGTCGATTTTGTAAGTTTAGGTGAAAAAACCAGTGAGCGAGAACGCCGAGCTATGGATGCAGAACGCTTTGTCACTCGGCGAAAGCAATGCTGGTTTATGAAACCCAAGATCGGAGAAACATTTTCGGGAATCATTTCAGGCTTAATTGGAAAAGGGCTCTTTATTCAAATTCCAGAATTTGGAACAGAGGGTTTTTTGCCGATTGAGGCTTTGGGGGGCTTCTATCAATTTGACGAAGACCACATGTGTTTTCGAAAACGTCCTGGCCATACTGTATTATCGGTCGGAGATCCTATGGAAATTCAGGTTTTCGCCGTTGAAGTAGAGGAAGGCCAGATTACCTTTTCTTTATTTGAGAAAAAATGAAAGTATTATCTACAGCTACCAATGTGGCTCAAGCCTTTAAGAACGTAGGCCGAGTTACGGAAATTCTACGAGTGCTCGCAAAGCACGGATTCATTGATCTGCTCCATCGAATGAATCTTTCCACCTTTTTAGGCAATAAAGAAACGGCAAATCCTAGTTATGCAGAGCTTCCAGTTCCGGAAAGACTTCGTTTAAGCTTTGAAGAGTTAGGACCTACCTTTATAAAATTGGGCCAATTACTTGCCACTCGCTCCGATTTAATTCCAGATGCCTATGTAGAAGAATTTTCCAAACTTCAAGACAGAGTGACTACCCTTTCATTCGAAGAGATTCATTCCTTTATTAAGCAGGACTTGAAGGTTCCATTCGATGAGGTGTTTGCAAGTTTTGATGAGATTCCAAATGCGGCTGCCAGTATTGCTCAGGTCCATTTTGCAGTTTTAAAAACAGGTGAAAAGGTAGCTGTTAAGGTTCAGCGTCCTGTAATTGAAAAGATCATTCAAAATGATATTTCAGTTTTAAGAGGTCTCGCAGTATTACTGGAAAAATATATTCCTGAAGTACAAATCTTTAATCCTATAGGCTTGGTTGAAGAATTTTTTCAAACGATTGTCTTTGAATTAGACTTTCGAGTTGAATCTAATAACATTCGAAAAATAAAGGCCAACTTAAAGGACCTCCCCAAAATAACGATACCGATAGTCTATGAACAATACAGCACCTCTCGAATTTTAATTTTAGAAAGATTTGAAGGAATTCGGTTTTCAGACAAAGCCGCTATCCTAAAGGCTGGTATCGATCCCAAAAGTATTATCGAGATTGGTGCTGATGCTTTTTTTCACATGGTGATGCAGGACGGCCTATTTCATGGAGATCTTCATCCTGGAAATTTATTCGTTCTTTCAAATGGAACAATAGGAATTATCGATTTTGGAATTGTGGGTAGGCTTGGAAAAAGAGTCAAAGATAGTATTATCACTATTTTTATTGCTATCATCGATGAGGACTATGAAAGTTTAGCCTCCGAATACCTAGTACTCTGTGCCCCATCTCAAGAGACCGATCTTAATATTTTAACAAAAGATTTAATGGATACCATGTCTCCGTACATAGGAATGTCTCTTGGGGAGGTTAACGCGGGAAAGGTTCTTCTTCGATCAACAAGTATCGCAGCCCAACATCATTTAAAGGTGCCAAGAGAGTTAATGCTTCTTTTCAGATCTATCATGACTATAGATGGCTTAGGCAAAAAACTGGACCCAGGATTTGATGTATTGCAGCTAGGAAATAAACTAGCTAAACAGGTTCTATCTTCTAGATACAGTAAAGAAAGACTCACTCACGATTTAATTATTTTAGGAAGAGACCTTCAAGACACTCTTGAATCATTTCCCAGATTATTAAAAAGATTTCTCAGAGTTTGGTCTTACAATCATTTTGCCTTTGAGTTAAAAAGCAAAGAACTATTGGCCCTTACAGAAGCGGTTCTTTCCTTTAACTATTTTTTCTATACCGCTATCGCCAGCTTAACCACCATTGGAGTGGGAGTCGCTCTGCTTTTTCTTGATAAAGGGCCTGTGCTCGCTGGTTTTTCAGTCTATGGTCTTTTGGTTCTGAGCTCTGGATTTTGGCTTTTGGGACGGGGTTTATGGACTATAAAAAAACCCTAATTGCTTTTTACCTATTACTATTTTCCTGTAGACCTACCTTATGCGCTGATAATATTACTGTCGCCAAGGAAATATTTCCACAGGTTCAATCAAAACTTAAAAATAAATCTTCCGATTTCTTAGAGCATGAGGTCAAGAGACTTGGAAATAAGAGAATTTCACTTAACGCCTATGTTTCTTTTGAAGCCGACTGGAAATTACTGACCAATCTGACACAGCAGTTTTCAAAGTATCCCAGCTGGATTCTGCCAAGAATTAATGAGTTTGCACCGGGAGAAAAGTTTTATATTCAAATTATTTCTATATCTCCAGAGGTTAAATTTCCCAACCATTTAGAGGTTCAGCTGGCTCTAATCCTTCCAGGATTAAATATTCCGATCACTCGAGTGTTTAAGTTTGAACCTAGTTTAGCAACCGATAACTCGATTTTGTCATTTAAAATTACTGCGCTTAAATCGGAAGAGTCTCAGGTGAAGGATCTTTCTGGCTATATCCATTTTTATAAAGATCCCAATAACCCGTTTCGTGCATGGGGGTATGTCGACATCACAGTTCTTCTTAGTCATTGGCTTGTTTATGAGGCTCTTCCCGAAAAAATACTAAATAAGGAGGCGGGAGAACGGGTTAGAATTATCATGGAGAATTATCAGGGATTTGAAAACACAAACCGGTAGCAGCTAAAATAAAGTTTTTTAGATCGAATCAAATCCCCACAAGAAAAATGGCATTACAGGGTGCGTAGGGGCCATTTCATCGCCAAACACCAATTGAATTACCTCTTTTTCTTCATTGACTGAAAACTCCGTTTCAGCAAATAAAATAGAATCTTTATCTTTAGACCAGATATGATCGACCTGCTTTAGTTTGAGAAAATTCATATAGGTGCTAAGAAGCCTACTTTTATCCAATACTTTAATCAGCCCCAAAACACCCTCCCACTTTTTTTCCGATATCTTATTTAACGCTGAAATATCGTAATCACCTGGCGCAATTAAAGTTAAAGGGCTGTTTGAAAAAAAATGTTCCTGACAAAAAGAGATATTCCTTTGGACTTCAGATAATTCTCCACCCCACTCATGAATGAAATTCAGAAAATCTCCGCCCTTATTTATAACGATATAGGAAGAGATACCCCCCTCTTTTTCTGTTACAAATACTTTAACCTTAGGAATACGCAGAAGTTTTTTTTGTTCCTCTAATGATCTATCTAAACGACACGATTGTTTTTGGTAAAGACGCCATATTAAATGAGCGTCCTTATCAAAATCAAAGGCACGGATAATTTCGCCAGTATCGATCTGTTGTTTTGAGGTGAATTTCAAATCTTGTTCCCGGCCCGCTCTCTGAAAGCCCAATGGCGTATAAAATTCAGGTTGGTCGGACCATAAAACCGCAAGCAAACACCCTTTTCGTTTTAGTTCTAGGGAAGCCTGTCTTAATAATGAGGTAGCAAGTCCTTTTCCGCGATAAGAGGCATGGGTTGCCACAGATCCTATAAGTCCCACCTTCATACGGGCTAAAGGGTGTTGAAACTCGCGTTCTAAAAAGGCTACATGAGCTACTATCTCCCCCCGGTCTTCAATATAAAGAGATTCCCCTCCTGGGACAGATTTAAAAACTGACGGGTATTCCTCCTCTATTGAAACCACCTCCGATTTTCTAGTTTCATTATTTAAAAACTTAAATATTTTTTCCTTCGATTCTTTCGAAGTGTTTGAAAAATCGCGATAGGAAAGATTTTGTATTTTTAAAGAGGAGGGCTCTGTCATGATTTTGAATCCAAGTTAATGCAATAGGCCATCACAGGCTATTGTCT
>JABMMY010000289.1 GCA_013205415.1 Deltaproteobacteria bacterium | reverse complement strand
GGTATACTGTTTCTCATGAAAACTGTGTCCATTGGGGTAGGGGGAAGGTTTCATTCCGACTTCATGTACGAAGCGTTAGTACGTTTAGGCTATTCTGCACATGTTTTAACCTCACTTCCTAAGAATAGATTTTCTTTGCCTGACAAAGCTATTCAAAATTGTATTTGGCCAGAAGTTATTTTTAGAATCGCAAGAAACTTGGGTTTGGAATCTTCAGGCGATGCTTTGAAGATGAAATATTTCGGACGATTTCTTTCTAATACTTTAGCAAAATTAAAACCGGATCTATTTATTGGCTGGTCCTCTTTTTCTTTGGAATCTTTACAAAAGAGGTCTGCAAAAACCCACATTTTGATGCGAGATTCTGCACATATTAACTTTCAATATCAGCTTTTATCTGAGGAGTATGAAAAGTTCGGATTTTCATTTCCCAATCGAAAAATTTGTTTGCAGCGAGAGCTTGAGGAATACTCACTAGCGGATCGGATTTGGGTTCTCTCTGAATTTGCTAAAAAGACTTTTATTGATCAGGGAGTGAAAGCTGAAAAAATGGGAGTGCTTCCTTTGGGAGTTGATCTCGATAGATTTTATCCTGCCGACCCTAGTTCTGAACCCCTACCGTTGAAGATTATTTACTTTGGAAGTTTAAGTTTTAGAAAAGGGATTCAGTATTTATTAGAAGGCACTAAAAGTTTTTCTCCTAAGCAAATAGAATTAAAACTTATTGGCGCAGTAGAGACAGATTTTAAAAGCACGTTGTCCAAATACACACATTTCTCCTATCAAAAAGCATTGACACAAAGTGAGCTTGCTATCGAAATTAGAAAACATCATGTTTTTGTTTTCCCCACTTTGGAGGATGGTTTTGGACAAACCCTTATTCAGGCCATGGCTAGTGGCTTAGTTCCTATAACTACGACCCATTGTGGTTCAGCCGATTTCACCTCAATAGATAAAGGGGGACGGCGTATCGAACCCAGATCCTCCAGTCAAATTCAAGCAAAGCTTGAGATGTTATTGAGCTGCTCCTCAGATGATATCCAAGAGATGCGCTCTCAGGCTATTTTAGAGGCTAGAGAGCTAACCTGGAGCCGTTACGAGCGCCAATTGGCCAGTTTAATAGCCTCACTTTAATTTCCATTCTGAGGAAAAATCCTCCATATTTTCAGGTCACGCTCATCGAAACCTAACAAAAGATAGATTGCATTATTTATTCAACTTGATAAAAGGAGGCACTTTTTAGGATTGGAAAAAAAATGCGATTGAAATTATTAATACTTTATATTGTTAATTCAATGGTTTGTGGTTTCTTGTTCTCGGCTACCACAATCGAAACAAAGGTTCGTAAGACCACTACCCTCATTTCAGAAGGGCTCATGCCCTCCTCTTCCAATTCTAAAATTATAGGTTCTCTTGAAATTCGCCCTTCCTACAGGTCTAATCTCGGAGAGTTTCACTCGGAAGATTCCCTGTTTTTAGGCTACCAATTTAATAAAACTAACAATCTGGTTTATAAGCAAGAGTTCAATACCAATCTTTATGATCCCAAATTAGCGGCTACCACGATTGGGCTCAATGGCTATTTACTTGATGGGTACTTTCGTGATCGATCCAATAATCTGTATAAAGCAGGTAGTTTTTCTATGAGTTATGAAGCTCGTGGGTACCTTCCTACTTGGTCGGTCAAACGAAGTGCCGGTTTAATCACTGCGGTTCGTAACTATGCCAAATTGAAATACCAAGCTAGTCCAGGAGTCGCTTTTACTTGCGATGTCGTTCCTGTAGTACATCTATACCAACAAGCAGGTTCTCTTACCTTAAAAGGCCCCGTGGCCAATCCTATTTTTGAGAGTAGGGAGAGCCTTGGTTTTGAGTACCAGGTGAGTGATAATTTAAAGGTTCTAGTTCCTATCTTGATCTCAAGTAGCAGGTATCGAGCCTATGACAGCAGGGCTATTAATAATAACCAGTGGGGCCATAAGCTTTGGGTAAATCCGGAGGTGTTTTACTCCGTAAATTCCAACTTAAATCTCGGTCTGGGTTATTACACAGATAATCTAATCAAAAATAATAATTTTACCGACACTATTTTCAGTGAGGGGTTTAAGTTCGGAACAACCCAACTCATTTTAGCGACGAGCTTATAAACAAAGTTGTAGATCTTTCTGTAAGCAATAATTCTAATTCTTGGTTATTTTGCCCAATCAGAAATTGTCTTAATCACATAATCCTGTTCCGCCTCGGTAATCCCAGGAAAAATAGGTAGTGAAAGAACCTCATCTGCGGCCAATTCAGAATTAGGAAAATCTCCCTTTTTATAACCTAATGTGCTGATGGCTTTTTGTAGGTGACAGGGGATTGGATAGTAAACCGAATTACCAATACGATTTCGGGTTAATATTTCACTGAGCTGACTTCGTTTTCCATTTTTAACTCGTAACGTATATTGGTGAAAAGTGTGTGTGCTGTAGGAAACTCGTAGGGGTATCTGAATTTTATTCTCTAAAAATTTTAAATGCTCATCATAATAGGCGGCCGCTTTTTGTCGAAGCATGATCCAATCCTCTAGTTTCGGTAGAAACAGTCTTATTATTCCGGCCTGTAGAGTATCAATTCGACAATTACTGCCAATTTTGTCGTGAACATAACGAATGGGGGATCCATGTGCTCTTAAAAGAGTCACGGTATCGGCTAATTCAGAATTATTAGTGGAAACAAAACCCGCATCACCTAAGGCCCCTAAATTTTTAGTAGGAAATAAACTAAAGGCGCCTAAATGTCCCAGAGTTCCCACCCGTTTTTCTAAGTGGTAGGTGCCAATGGCTTGGCAAGCATCTTCAATTACAAAAATATTATATTTATCTGCAAGACTTAATAACGGAGTCATATCTGCAGATTGTCCATAGAGATGAACAGGAATAATCGCCTTAATTTTTCTATCGACATCACGATCCAGAATTTTTTTAACCTGTTCGGGATCAATATTAAAGGTGTCTGGATCTATGTCTGCGAAAACCGGAGTGGCTCCTGCATTGCAGATGGCACTCACAGTAGCAAAAAAGGTGAATGGTGAGGTAAGTACCTTATCCCCAGGTTGGATGTTGATTGCCTTTAGTGCTAACCATAAAGCCTCTGTTCCACTATTGACACCGACCGTTTTTTTTGCGGAGAGATAGCTAGCAAGTTCCTGTTCCAGGGCACTCACATCGGGGCCCAAAACAAAATTTCCTGAATAAAAAATTCTTTCAAAAGTTGCAGTTATTTCCTTAGCAAGGGGCTCGTACTGTCTCTTTAAATCTAGTGGGGGAACCTGTGAAACCTCTTGCATAGCTTCTCCTAAATATGTCTGAAGGTAGCTGCTTTTTTGCAGTTCGACAAATAATTAAAAGAAATAGCACTTACCATAAACCTTCTGTTTTATAGGCTAGAGCTTCTTTAACGCTAAGCAGAGTCAATGAATATAAAAGCACTACAAACCCTAAATATGTTTATAAATTAATTATTATATAAGCTATTGAATATATTCGATTTTTAATAGTTTTTTTATGCGATATATTATCGTTTTTAGACCAGTGCTAATGCTCTGCGTAGGTAGTGCCGAACTGCATTAGGTATGTGGACATTTATTCTAAGCTTAATTTTAATTACCATTGTTATTCTCTATATTCGAATGGCTATTAGAATTGTTTTTTTTATTGCCTGGGTAGCTCTTTGTAAGAAGGCCTACGATTTTTTAGTTGTTTTTGATTTGATGAAAGAATTGGATTATCTTTTTATTGGATGTGCGGTTGTTGTCTTTCTATTTTTATCTAAATGTCTAGATGAAAAGGAACAAAGATCCGATGTTAAATTACACCGGCCTGTTGAGCTTAACAGGGATGACAATATCTTCTTATAGATCAAGTTTTAATAGCAAAGGTAAGTTACATGCACCTATTTATTTTGTGAAGTAATAAATCTTTCGGCATTTTTTTTCTTCTCGGTAAGTTGGTCCATTATTTTTGTGTATTCAGTTTGTCGAAGACCCCAAGTAATGAATTGCTCCTTAAGAGGTGCTTTACGTCCTTCAATCGACTGAATATTTTTTTCCACGCCCACCAAAAGTTCTCGAATTCGTACTACCTTCTCCTCCGATTCTCGTTTCCAATTTTCACGTTCCATTTTTTCTGTTTGAGCCTCTACTATTTCAGCTGACCTAGCCTTATTCTGATTTACATTATTTAACTTAGATAATCTTTTTTGAAACTGGTCAATTTCGTTTAGGGCTTTATTATTTTTAATGAATTCTATATTTGCTTTTGATAAAAAATCTAAATATCGAGTTTTTAAATTTTGATGTTCCTTTCCCAGCTCCTCTAAATCATGAATTTCAGCTTCAATGACCAAAACATTTTTTTTAGTAGATTGAATATTAGTAAGAGTATTGGCGATGTTATCCTGAATAATTTGTACATGTTGTTTAATTCTACTTTTTCCCTCAGAGCTAATCATATCTGGGGAAACATCCAATTTATCTAAGCTTAAATCCTTGGGAGCGCTAACGCCCAATAGCGTGGTTACTAGACTGCCAAACATTACAAAGGTAAATGTGATTAGGTATTTCATGGTTCAATTGTAACAGAAAAGTAAATTACTTAGATTGTCTCTTTATCTGCTGCAAGACATCAAATGAAAGCCAGTCCTGTGGCCCGAGCCACTTATAGAGAATCTTTCCCTGTGCAGAAACCAGATATGTTTCTGGAAATTTGGTGGTTCCCATGCTTCTGGCAAGCTCTCCCTCCTTATCAAAGAGAACCAAGAAGGAGGGTTTAAAGTCTAATGTGGCCTCTAACTTGGCAATATCGTCCATCCTATCATCTACGGAAATGGTAATTAGACGAATCATGTCACTAGAGCCCGCATTGATTTTATTTTTTAGCTGTTTGTTCAATAGTTCGACGGAGGGCAGCTCCTCTAAACAGGGGGGGCACCAGGTAGCCCAAAAGTTAATTAGCACCGGAGACCGATTCTCTTTTAAAATCTCCCCGAGAGTAACCCTAGTATTTTTGAACCTATTTTGTGGTGACGAGTCCCTATAAATACTCAATTTAAGGTCGAGCGGAAAGGTAAGGGGGGATGTCTGTCCAGCATCTGATTTAGCCGAATTAAAGGTCACCTTTTTTGACTCTATCAGAAATGGCAAACAAAAAAGCAATACGAAAAATCCTAAAATCAAGAGAGCTCCACTCGGAGTGGATAAACTTCCCTTATTAGGTTTCAAGTTGTGTTAATCCTTTTTGGCCGGTTTTGATTTTTTATCTTCAGCAGGCTTCACTGCAACTTTATCTTTTTTTGCAGGTTTAGCTACCGGTTTATCTTCCATTGGGGCGGCAGATTTTTTCTTAATATCTTTTGTATTTTTTTTCTCTACTTTATCTTTGGGAGCAGTTTTTTCTGCATCCTCTGCTCCTGGAATATAACGCATAATACACTGCTCAGCATTATCACCGGCTCTTCTTGTAGAAAGTCTAAAAATTTGAGTGTAGCCACCTGGACGGTCCTTAAATCTAGGTGCTAATTCCTTACAAACCTTTTCAATCGCACTACGAACACGATTTTGACCTGGAGTCTTAGTTTCTGTACTTCCTAGCATTTTAACTAATAAGCGAACACTAGCGACATCACCGCGCTTAGCTAAAGTTACAGCTCGCTCAGCATACCAACGTAATTCCTTCGCTCGCGACGGAATAGTTTGAATTGCTTCATTTTCAATAATAGCCAAAGTTAGAGCTCTTAAAGTAGCTCTTCTATGGTCAGGTGAACGTCCTAACTTTCTTCCAGAGTGTAAGTGTCTCATAGCAGATCTATCGCGATGGTTTCTCTAGTTCAGAGTTCCCGTTTCGCTTTCCTTCTTTTTTTTGTTTGCAAAAAATGTTTCAGGGTCAAAAACATCTACCTTAACGCCAAAGCCAAGTCCCATCTCAACAAGTATTTCTTTGATTTCATTAAGAGATTTTCTACCAAAGTTCTTTGTCTTAAGCATTTCTGCCTCAGTTTTTTGAACCAGCTCCCCAATATATTTAATTCCAGCATTCTGTAAACAGTTAGCTGAACGTACTGAAAGCTCTAGCTCCTCTACAGTTTTGTAGAGGTTATCGTTAATTTTTTCGAGCTCAATTATGGGCTCATGAAGCTCAGGTTCTAAGCTCTCATCAAAGTTAATGAAGATGCTTAATTGATCTTTAAGAATTTTGGAACTATAGGCTACTGCATCTTCAGGTCTAACTGAACCGTCTGTCCAAACCTCTAGTTCGAGCTTGTCATAGTCGGTTTTTTGTCCAACTCGAGATTGAGATACTGTGTAGTTCACTTTATGAACTGGAGAAAAGAAGGCATCAATTGGAATAACTCCAGCTGGTAGGTCCTCTTTTTTTAAGCTCTCTGCAGTGACAAATCCTTTTCCAAATTCAACTCTAAATTCCGCTCTGAATCGACCCTCTTTGCCAAGAGTCGCAATATGTTGTTCAGGATTTAACACTTCGATTGAATCATCAATTTGGATGTCGGCCGCTGTAACAGGACCCGCTCCTGTTTTGTCGATGGTAACGGTCTTAGTTC
>JABMMY010000288.1 GCA_013205415.1 Deltaproteobacteria bacterium | reverse complement strand
CCCACTCCCACAGTCGTGAGCATTTCACCCACCTCGGGAAGTAATACCGGGGGAACTCGGGTGACGATCAGGGGAACTGGATTTCGAACTGGAGCGACAGTGTTGATAGGAGCCAGCGCTTGTAATAGCGTATCGAATTCCGCGACCTCTCTGACCTGTACCACCCCCTTGGGAACAGCGTCGGCAACTGCAGTGGAAGTGAGTGTTACCAATTCGGATTTACAAAAGGGATCGAAGGCCAGCGCCTACACCTACACTTCTCCTTAGCGGACGCCGGGGGGACAGTGACAGGAGGCCACGCCAATGGCGGCGAATCTCCGATTTCGCCGTGGCGGAACAACGTCTGCGCCAAAGCAATCAGATTCAATGCGAATGGGCGGGGAACGAGTTGCCACAATTAATTTGAATTTCATGGTAGGAGTTCGGACTAATCGCGTATTTTTCAATTTATGTACAAACACCTCTCAAGATGTGAATAGATTTCGGAGCTGAACCGTCGTATTGATTCATAAGTCGACCGCACCCTAGCTATCTACGCTTTGAGAGTGTCGGTTGCCCTTTACCCAGCAAGACTCGCTACCGGCCCACCAGCTAAGCTTTTCCCAGAGGGAAATAGTCATAAAGGTTGGCCCCTACTTTTTTGAAATTGAATAACCGGCAGTTAAAGCATTCCCCTCTTGCCAACATAAAATTTCAGATCTGTTTTCTAACTCGGCAAAGGAAAGAGCCCAGTGACCTGTTTTTTCTGCAACGGTAGTGTATTTTCTAGGGCCATTTTTTAATGTGATGTAGATCTTTCCAGAGCCGAAGCCACTAGCTAGTCCCGACACGATGCCCAGGTCCTGGCGCGAAGTATTGTTTTTTATTTCGCATTTAGGTGCGGCTAGACAGCGATGAGACAACAATAAAAAAATAAAGGAAACAGAAACGGTAAAAAAATATTTCATTTAGAAGTTCCTTAGAGGGAGTTAATGTGACGCGTTGTAGAAGTGCCTGTCCTGGGATAGTAGGAGTCCCTATTTTAGCTAAATGGGGCAATGTCTGCAATAGACTGTGGTAAAATCACGAAATGCTTAAACAATACCTTCAATTAATATGTGTTCTGTCTCTATTATTGTGGGCGGTATTTCAAACGTCGGCTAAAGGAATTACCTCTGTGGGAATCGAGCCAATCATCGGCTATGAGAGATCACAACTATTAGTTCCTACAGCACATACCCAAGACCGTTTGGTGTATGGGGCGAGAGCCACCTATGGGTTTTCCTTTTTTTCTGCAGAAGGGGAATATCTACGGGCCTATTCCAGCGAGAGTTTTATATCTCAAAATTTAATCACCAAAGATACCGCAGATAAATTAAAGGTAGGAATTCGTTCCGGCTTTAATATTTTAGGAATACTTAACCCCTATTTTCGAGCGGGTTGTCAGGCCACAAGAAATCGCCATGAAGAAAGTAATAGTGGAGTAGATACTTTAATTAATGAGCCTGTGAAATACCATCCCTATGGAGGCGCTGGATTGCGCTTGGGATTAGGGAGTCATTTAAAACTCACCGGTGATCTCAATACCGTATTTCACAGTTTTCCCGATATGAATCAAAATGAATATCAAGCGACGGTGGGATTTGTGGTGCAGTTTCCGTAACTAGAGGAATTTCTAAAAAGTATGGATTCTTTTAAAGGTAAAAATATTCTTATCACAGGAGCCTCTTCGGGAATAGGAGAGGGGTTAGTGCATGAATTAGCCTTTCAGGGGGCTCAGCTTATTTTGCTTGCAAGAAGAAAAGACCGGCTTGATTCTTTAGCTGCAAAACTAAAACAGAGATATCCAAACATTAAAATGCATATCTGTGTGGCAGATGTGAGTTCGGATGAGTCGATAAATTTAGCTATTAGAGATGCCATCGCACAGCAAGGAGAGCTTGATGTGGTGATCGCTAATGCCGGTTTTGGCGTGGCTGGAGAGGTTTTAGATCTCTCAATAGAGGATTATCGTCGTCAATTTGAAACTAATGTCTTTGGCGTTCTTAGAACTGTCCAGCAGACGGTTCCCTCTTTAAAAAAGACAAAAGGGAGATTGGCTATAGTGGGAAGTGTGAATGGGTACGTAGCGCTTCCGGGAATTTCAGCCTATGCGATGAGTAAATTTAGTGTTCGTGCACTATGCGACGCGCTATATCATGAGCTTCGCCCCTTTAATATTTCAGTCACCCATATAGCTCCAGGATTTGTAGTTTCAGAAATTCGACGAGTTAATAACCTGGGAAAGTTGAAATCTAAATCAAAGGATCCCATCCCAATGTGGCTGCAGATGCCAGTAGCCTTGGCCTCAAAAAAAATAGTGAGAGCTATTTTACGACGAAAGCGAGAACGAGTTTTAACGGGACACGGTTGGTGGATGGTAAAGCTTTATCGGTTTTTTCCTGATGCGGTATTTACCATAGTAAAAGTTTTTAAGATCAAAGCTCGATTAGAACCCATCCAATAAAAAAATAAATTATTAAAAAAGTAGTAGAAAAGGTGATTGTCCTAGGGTATTTTTACCATCTTACTTCGACTGGGGAAAAGGTCCTTAAGAGAGTAAGAATCGATTCAACTTAATTAAGGAGATACTATGAAAAACGTAATTATCGCTCTAGTCGTTGCTATTTTCGGCGCAACATCCATGATCTATGCAAATGAGACAGCTCCAGTAGCTGATCCAGAAACCAATGCAGCTACTGCTGCTCCTGTTGCTGAAGTTCATCCTGCTGGAATGGAAGAGCACAAAGAACACAAAGGTCACAAAGGTCACAAAGCTAACAAAAAAGCAAAAAAAGCAAAAAAAGCGGCTGCTGAAGAGGCTCCAAAAGTAGAAGAAGCAGATCCAGTGGCTCACTAATCTTACGATTAGGTAATATTTTTAAGGGGACCGATGTCGATAGACTCGGTCCTTTTTTTATAATTTTTTTTGAGGCACTATAATGGCTAAGTTTTTCTCTCTGTTATTT
>JABMMY010000023.1 GCA_013205415.1 Deltaproteobacteria bacterium | reverse complement strand
CTCTAGAGCTAGGGGGTAAAAATCCCAATATCGTTTTTGCAGATTGTGACTTAGAGGCCGCTATCGATGGGGCGCTTTTTGGTGCCTTTGCAAATCAAGGAGAGGTTTGCTCTGCAGGTTCCAGACTTCTCGTCGACAAATCTATTCATAAATCGATGGTAGCGGGCATGCTCGCTAAAATCGATCGTATTAAATTGGGCCACGGACTGACTCCTGGAGTAAAAATGGGGCCACTAATTTCTAAAGCACAATTAGAAAAGGTACAAAACTATATCCAAATTGGAATACAAGAGGGTGCGACACTGCTTTGTGGCGGTAAGCGACCCGAAGGTGCTACCTTTGCTAAGGGGAACTTTTTGCTCCCGACTATTTTTGATAAGGTAACTCCAAAAATGAGGATCGCTAGAGAAGAAATATTTGGCCCCGTTCTTTCGATAATTACCTTTGAAACTGAGGAGGAGGCCATTCACATTGCTAATGACACCGACTATGGTCTTGCAGCGGGTGTGTGGAGTAAAAATATTTTTCGAGCCATGCGAGTAGTCCGCTCGCTTCGAGCAGGGATCACATGGATTAATACCTACCATCCTACTTTTAATGAGTTGCCATGGGGCGGTTACAAGCAAAGTGGATGGGGAAGAGAATTAGGAATTCACGGCATTGATGCCTATTTAGAAACTAAGCAGATTAATATTAATCTGGATGAGGCGCCCATCGGCTGGTATTGATTATGATTAATTTAAAAACTTCTATTCCGGGACCTAAAAGTTTGGCTCTTATGGAACGACGGAAAAAAGCTGTCGCTCGTGGGCCCTTCCACACGACACCTATTTTTGTAGACACAGCACAGGGAGTTTGGATAACCGATGTCGACGGTAATAAACTTCTAGATTTCTCCTCAGGCATTGGGGTTGTGAATGTAGGACACAGTCCGGAGCTAGTGGTGAATGCCGCAAAAAATCAATTAACTAGGTTTATTCACACCAGCTTTAATGTGGTGGCCTATGAAAATTATATTGCGGTATGCGAACAACTAAACCAGTCGATGCCTGGGGCCTTTGAGAAAAAAAGTTTTCTCGCTAATAGTGGGGCGGAGGCGGTAGAGAATGCGATTAAAATTGCAAGAAGTGCCACAGCTCGACAGGCGATCGTCTGTTTTCAACACGCTTATCATGGCCGAACTTATATGGCGATGTCACTTACAGCAAAAGCAAAGCCTTATAAGTATGGTTTTGCCCCCTTCAATTCTGAAGTTTATCGGGCGCCATTCCCCTATGCCTACCGTTGGCCCACCACCAGTCAGCCTGAAAAGGTAGCTGAAGAGTGTTTTGAGGAGTTTAAAAATTTGGTCCATTCTGAAATCGGAGTTTCTAAATTGGCCGCAGTTATTATTGAACCTGTACTAGGCGAAGGGGGATTTATCCCTGCTCCACCGTTATTCCTTTCTCTTTTAAGAAACTTTTGCAGCGAAAATAGCATCGTTCTAATTTTTGATGAAATACAATGCGGGTTTGGCAGAACTGGAACTCTTTTCGCCTCAGAGAAACTTGGAGTGACTCCCGATCTTTTAGTTTCTGCCAAGGGCATTGCTGCAGGACTCCCTCTCTCTGCAGTGACTGGAAAGGCAGAGATTATGGATGCGCCGCCTGAAGGGGGTATCGGAGGTACTTTTGGTGGTAATCCCGTGGCCTGTGCCGCCGCTTTAGCGGTATTTGAAGAATGGAATAAAGGGGAGCTTCAGCAGAATGCTAAAATGATAGAAAAGATTCTTACCGAAAAAACTGAAAGTTGGTTAAAAGATTTTGCGATAGTGGGAGATTCGAGAGGGCTCGGCCCCATGCGAGCTATTGAGCTCGTTAAGGATCGGCAAACCAAAGAACCCAATCCAGAGGCGGTAAAAAAAATATTAAAATTCTCCTATGAGAAGGGGCTTATTCTCATGAATGCTGGCACCTTTGGAAATGTAATTAGGTTCTTGCCGCCACTAGGGATAAAAGAATCGGAACTTATTCTAGGCCTGAAAATTGTCGAAGAGGCAATTAATTTCGCCGCAGGCCCTAAGAGGGTATGATCTTAGCAAAAATTTCCCATAAAAATAATACTAAATCCGACGCAAGAGACTAACCAGAAGAAATTTATTTTCTCCATAGTTCGCTCAAAATAAATAAGGCTAGGATTTCTTTGAATCTCTCTAGTAGCTCTCCAGACAAAGCCTAGAGCCACTCCAATAATTAGGTAAGCGCCCCCTGAAATAGCCACTCCTATATTATCTAGAGAGGTATTAATCAAGGCATCACCTAAATAGGAGCCTATCCACAACAGTCCAATACCCACAGAAAAAAAAGTTAACATCTTGATCTTCACTAAATTTCTATTCGCAAAAATCTCGACACTTTGAGTGAATGTTTTTTTGTGGGTTGAGGCTTTACTTTCTCTAATTAAAAATAAAATAATTCCGAGCGCGATTAATGCCGCAGAAACTGAAAACACATTTTTCAACTCAATTTGTTGGTAATCAAGTCCAGAAAAATTTCTCACTAAAAAAGCCAATAAAGGGGCCACTGAAAAGATGAGAACCAATCGATAGCAGCTCCAAAAAACTCCCAGAAATCGTAAAGCCAAAGCCAACCGGCCCTGATCCTCAGAGATCAGATATGTTTTGGCTAATTTAGAAAATTGCAAAACGGGAAGTGAAAGAAAAAGGAAGGCCAAGGCTAGAGTTAATTGCCATGTCGCCATTAAAATATTTCCATGGCGAATTAAAGAACTCAAACCAAGAGCCGCCTGCTGTAAAAAAATTAAGATACTTAAAGAAAATAAAATTTGTGTAGGCAATACACTCCAGGCGATTAATCCTTGAACCTCATTTTCATGGGCTATTAATGGGGAAATGTTTTTTGCCATAGTTCTAGTTTACTCTAATTTGGAACTATTTTCATCGAAAGTATGAAAGACAGGAGCCGAGAGTAACGCGCCACACCTCACACAGATCCTTTTTCGATCCTTATTGGTTTAAAAATTCAATGAGCCCTTTAGGGTTATCTGTGGTCAGGCCGGAAACTCCAGCAGAGATCATTCTTTCAAATTCCTGAACCGTATTTACGGTATAGGGCCAGACCTCAACTCCTGCAGCACGTACCTCTGAAATTTCGTTAGTGGAAATCGATTTAAAAAAGGGCGCCAGTATTTTGGGGTGAAATTTTTGACAGATTTCTAGATACGGTATTTCAGTTTGATAGGTTAAAACAGCAATAGGAATTTGTGGAGCTTGGCGTTTCATCTCTTCTAATACTGAAAAATCAAATGATCTGACCACTGCATTACCAATATCCCAATATTGATTAATTTCAGCTATGACCTTCTGAACTATGATTTCAACACTTGGCGCTTCAGGGTCATTAAATTCCTTGCGCTTTATTTCGATGTCTAATCCGATAGGATGGAGCGAATTTTGATTCCATTGTTTCATCTTTAAAAAAACCTCTCTTAAAGTTGGAATTTTTTTTTCTAAATCTAAAAGTTCTCGTTTGTGGGTTAACCTGCGATCAATTCTAATTTCTAGTTCCTGAATTTCGGCAAGATTTATTTTCCAAATTGGCATTGAGGAGGCCAAAGGATTTCCCAAATTATCTCGACACCACTCGGGTGTGATATCAAAATCGTGAAAAACAACGACCTCTCCATCTTTAGTTAATTGGACATCTAATTCAATACTATCCACCTTTAACTCTACCGCTCTTTCGAATGAAGGGAGCGTATTTTCTACAAACTCGGAGCACGCACCGCGATGAGCTTGTACATGAATTTTTTTCTCTCCCATTGGCGGCTCCTTAAAAAACAGGTATAGGTTTAACTATTATGAAAGACATTAAATCAGAAGTCGAAGAATGCAAAGTCCAAGTGTTAGTTTGTACCAATGAGCGTCCTCCAGGAAAGACCTGCTGTTTTAAATGCGGTGGGCAAGATTTCTATCTCGCCTTAAAAACGAGATTAAAGCAGGAGGGTCTCAATAATACTCATTGGGCCACTCGTACAGGATGCTTAGGGTTTTGTAACGATGTGGGAACCACGGTAGCTATTCACCGCAAAGGTGAGGCTTCACAGTGGTTTAACGAGGTCACAGCTACCGACATGGATTCCATCTGGCAGGAGATTGTGAGAGAATAAAAAAATGAAATTAATTCTCTTAGTGTCCTGCTCCCTTTTTTTAATCTATTCGCCGTCCTCTTTTTCTATCGAAAATACTCCCACAGAAAAAACTCAGCTTACCGAACTTTTTTTTAGTCAAGAATCCTCGGGAGAGGGAACCTTGGTCTACTCGGGAGAAGATGAAAAAAACACTATCACTCTTGGCGTCGATTCAGGGATTTATGGTTTAGCAATCGCCTTTAAAGGTGAGTTACTCCCTATCAGCTATCGAAAAGATTTTGCAAAAAAAATTATTATCCAGGTGGCATTGGGAAATCTGAAATCGAAATTGGGAGATAAAGTTCCTCAATTTGGAGTGGCCTCTTTTATCACTTCACAAATTCCGAAGGAGGCCACCGCTTTTACTTTTATGGATCTTAAAAAGAAGAATGATCAAGCTCAGTCTTTAGCAATTCTTCAATTTATTTCGCCTAAAACGGCTTTGGCACAATCGGATCAAGAAAAGCTTCAAAATACATTTTATGGAAAATCGGGAGGCATCACCCTGACTCCAGTAGGAGAGATTGAGCAGGTCACAATTCGTACCAGGGAAAGTAAAGTTACTTTTAAAAAACAAAAAATGAAATTTGATTTTCAAGCCATCATGATGACCCCTTTTAGTGGCCTAGAAAAAAAGCTAGCGGGATCGATTATTTTTCCAGTTTATGTCCCCTTTGGAAAGACGGCAGAGGATTTAGCTGTCAAATTAGGCAGTGGGGTTGATGGGGCCGACTCTGCGCTGCCTAAAAGACTAAACCCCAATCGAAAAATTACAGGAACTAAATAGATAATAGGACTTAAGAAACCTACGCCTCCCCCCCAAGATAACGCATGGCCTTCAGCTTTAGCCTCAAAATCATTACAAGACATTGTTATTACTATGATTTTTTCGTAAAGATCTCCAAAACCACATTCCCGCATTTCCGATTGTAATTCTCTAAGGAATTACATAGGATGCGGGACTTATGACCGTGCCTATTTCTCATGAAGAAAACTTTAAGCTACTTTCGGGAACCGCCAATGTTGCGCTTTCTAAGGCCATAGCTGACCATCTTGGAATGGCTTTGTGCAAAGCTGAGATGCGTCGTTTTTCAGATGGGGAAATTTTTGTTGAGATCCAGGAAAGTGTCCGCGGCGCCGATACTTTTATTATTCAATCTACCTGTCACCCTGTGAACGATTCCTTGATGGAATTGCTAATCATGACCGATGCCCTAAGACGTTCTTCCGCAGCTTCAATTACCGCAGTCATTCCTTATTATGGTTACGCAAGACAGGACAGAAAGGTTCAGCCCCGAGTGCCTATTACGGCCAAGCTCGTAGCCGATCTTTTAGTCGCCTCTGGAGTCACTCGAGTGATTTCAATGGATCTCCACGCAAGTCAAATCCAGGGTTTTTTTAATATCCCTTTTGATCATCTTTTCGCTAAACCCGTTTTATTAAATTATGTTCGACAGCACTATGATCTCAATAAACTTATCGTAGTAAGTCCCGATGCCGGCGGAGTCGAAAGAGCTAGAGCTTATGCAAAACGTTTAGATGTTCCCCTTGCCATTATCGACAAACGTCGAGTCAGAGCTAATGAGGTCGGTGGCATGAGTCTTATTGGAGAGGTCCGAGGTCGGCACGCTTTGATAGTCGACGATATGATCGATACCGCAGGCACCTTGGTTCAAGCGACTCAAGTTTTATTAGACAGTGGAGCAGAACAGGTCAGTGCCGCCTGCTCCCATGGAGTTTTTTCTGGTACGGCGTATGAGCGGATTCGAGACAGCCAATTAAAGGAAGTCATTTGTACCGACACGATTCCGCTATCGCCAGCATTAGCCAAAGTTGATAAAATAAGGTGCCTTTCGGTGGCGCCTATTTTGGCAGAGGCAATGCGAAGAGTACAAACAAGGCAGTCGGTGAGTAGTCTTTTTGATTAACGAAAGAAGTAGGTAGAAAAAAATGGAACAGCAATCTCTCTCAGTAGAAAGCAGAACAGGCACAGGAAAAAGTGTCACTCGTAAACTCAGGGCTGTAGGAAAAATTCCCGCAGTTGTGTATGGATTAGGAAATAGTAAAGCCATCACACTTCAACCTGAGATACTCAAAAGTATTTTGTTATCCGAAGGGGGTCGTAACAAAATCTTAGCACTTAAAGGTGCGGGGCTAGACGGTAAGCACGTTTTAGTAAAAGACTATCAAGTCGATCCTGTTTCCAGAGCGCTACTCCATGCAGATCTTCTTGAAATCGACGTGACCAAGAAAATTGAGGTCACCGTTAAATTAAATTTCTTGGGCAAACCTATTGGTGTGGCCGATGGTGGGGTATTGAATGTGATTGAACGTTCCATTCTAATCAAATGTATACCCACTGCAATTCCTAACCATATTGATATTGACGTGAGTGGATTAACCATCGGGGATTCTATTCACTTAGATGAATTAAAATTACCTGAAAATGTTGAAAAATCTAGTCAAGCTAATCCGACTCTTGTCACTGTAGTTCCTCCGGCTAAAGAAGAGGCCGCAGTAGCTTCATTAACACCTTCGGCAGAGCCTGAGGTCATTACAGCGAAAAAACCTGTAGCGGGTGAAGCTGCAGCAGCTGCTGGTGATGCTAAGAAAGATGAAAAGAAGAAGTAATTTCTTCTTTGAATTTATTCTGTGGCTAATCCAACTGAGACGTTTCTTATTGTCGGCCTGGGTAATCCCGGGCCGAAATACGAAAAAACTAGACATAATATTGGATTTCAAGTCCTGGACACTCTGGTTGAGAAATGGAAAGCCCCCTCTTTCGCACCTAAGTTTCAAGGGTATTTTACCGAGTTCTCAAAAAGCGGTTTAAAAATTCTACTGCTAAAACCTGAAACCTTTATGAATTTATCGGGACGAAGTGTTCAAGAGGTTGTTCACTTTTATAAATTGGATCTATCCTCTCAACTTTTAGTGATTAATGACGATCTCGATCTTCCCGTAGCCCAACTTAGATTGCGACTTGCTGGAGGGCCTGGGGGACACAATGGATTAAAATCGATTATTGAATGTCTAGGCAGTGAAGCCTTTGCCAGACTGCGTGTGGGCATTGGTAGATCGGAAAGGGTCCCTTCGGAAAAATATGTTTTAGGAAAAATACCTAAAGCCGAACACAAAATTTTTAGTGAAGCGATTCAGTTTGCCCAAGAGGGTATCGAAGCCATCTTAAAAGATGGACTCACTAAAGCGATGAATGTTATCAACATAAAAAGAGGTTCTAATGAGTCTTAAATGTGGAATCGTTGGACTACCCAACGTAGGAAAATCAACTTTATTTAATGCCCTGGGCTCAGCAAAGGCTGAAGCTGCTAACTATCCCTTTTGTACCATCGAGCCCAATATGGGAGTTGTTGAGGTGCCCGACTCTAGGCTACATGCGCTGGCTAAGATTATGAGCTCCCAAAAAACGATTCCGGCTACGACTGAAATCGTCGATATCGCGGGAATTGTAAAGGGTGCTAGCAAAGGAGAGGAATTAGGAAATCAGTTTCTTGCTCATATTAGACAGGTAGATGCCATTGTTCACCTGGTTCGTTGCTTTAACAACGACGATATTATTCACGTAGATGGTAATGTGGATCCCGCTAGAGACATTGAAGTTATTAACACCGAGCTTCTCTTAGCCGACCTTCAAACCTTAGAAAAAAGAATCGATAAAGATAGAAGGCTTGCAAAATCTGGCGATAAGGAGGCTAGAAAAAACGCTGAAATTTTTGAGGGACTATTGGTCCACATGAATTCAGGAAAACCGGCCCGTTCCTTTCCTTTAGAGCCCAATGATCTTGCCCGAATTGCTCCTCTCTTCTTTTTAACGGCGAAACCTGTGATCTATGTAGCCAACTCTAGTGCGACACCTCAGGAGCAAACCTACATTCAAACGGTGGCAGAGATCGCAAAAAAAGAAAACGCCAAACACATCACCATCGATTGTAGTTTAGAAAGTGAAATCGCAACTCTGGCTCCCGAAGAAAAAGAGGAGATGCTTTTAGGAATGGGACTCGAAGAGCCAGGACTCAATCGCTTTATCCGTGCAACCTTCGATCTTTTAGGTCTCGCCACCTATTACACCTTAGGACCCAAAGAGGCCAGATCCTGGACGATTAATAAAGGGCTCAAAGCCCCTCAAGCTGCCGGTGTGATTCACACCGACTTTGAACGTGGTTTTATTTGTGCCGAGTGTTACGCCAGCGATGATTTAGTAAAGCTGGGAAGTGAACAAAAAATTAAAGAGGCGGGCCTCTATCGACAAGAGGGTAAAGAATACATTGTACAAACAGGAGATGTGATTCTCTTTGGATTTAATGTGTGATGAACGAAACGCCTAAAATAAGTGGGTTTACCATCGTTAGAAATGCAACGATTCTAGCCTACCCGTTTCGAGAGTCGGTACTCTCTATACTACCCCTATGTGAAGAATTTATTATTAACTGTGGAAATTCAACCGATGACACCGCTCAAATTGTAGAGCAGCTAGCAAAAGAATATCCAGAAAAGATTAAAATACTTTTCACCGATTGGAGTCTGGAGAACCCACAGGGAGGTTTTCAATTAAAAAAACAATCGGACTTAGCTCTACAAGAAACAAAAGGGGACTGGTGTTTTTATATTCAAGCCGATGAGGTGATCCACGAAGAGGAACACTCAGCTATTTTAGCCGCAATTATGAAGGCTTCTCAAAATCCAGATATCGACGGTATTCTTTTTGATTACCTTCACTTTTACGGAAACTTTTCCTATCAAATTAAAGGCCGTAATTGGTATCGCAGAGAGGTTCGGGCCTTTAAGAATCATCGTGGTATCCGGGCCTTCAGAGATGCTCAGGGATTTAGAAAAAATGGAAAACGAATTACGGTTATTTCCAGTACTGCAAGAGTCTTTCATTACGGCTATGTAAGAACGGTGGAATCTTTAAGGACAAAGGCTGAAGAGATGGCTCAGTGGTGGGGTAAATCCGGCTCACCCTCATCTGAAAATATTTCACTAAAACGGCATGTGGGCCTTTCTAAATACCTTAAAACCCATCCCAAATGGATGGCAGAAAGAATCGCCTCTAATACGATATACTGTGACCCCACAAAAGGGGTGCGCTGTTGGAATAGGGATGAGTTGAAAAATATCATTACCGCTGAAATCACGGTACTTACCGCGAAGTATGATGAGAAGCGGAAGGAGTATGATAAGCGGATCAAGGAGATGGCGAGCGAGAAAGAAAAGATACAGGTCTATTTCCAGGGCCTGATCAATGACATTGTTGACAAAAACAAGGCGCTCGTTGAACTCAGCCAGAAAGACTCTCTGACCGGCCTTTTAAACCGTGGGACGTTCGAAGGCAGTTTCAATCTTGAACTTCAGCGGTATCAACGCTATAAAGAGCCGTTCGCGGTGATTATGTTTGATATTGACCATTTCAAGAAGGTGAACGATAAATTCGGTCATGAAGCAGGTGACCGGGTGTTGGTGGGTGTTGCCGAGAGTGTCAACAAGAT
>JABMMY010000287.1 GCA_013205415.1 Deltaproteobacteria bacterium | reverse complement strand
TTTTAGGCCTCCGGAAATCCAGTACAACAAAGGCGTATGGGGTCGGTAGCTAAGCATTCTAAGTCTCGTAAAAAGCGTTTCTAATCTTTTTTTGTCTCTTTGAAAAACAATCCAAGTCAAAGCGCCATTCGCCCCACTGAGCGGCCCAGTACTATTAAATCTCCATTTTTCCGTATTGGGATCAAATGGCCCTTATGAAGGTACTTTAAAATAATTTTCGAAATCCATCCGATATGCTGATCGATAATTAAAACTCTTCCTCCGTGCTTCAAACAACGATCAGCCTCTTTCAAAAACTTTTCTACATCAGGAATATGGTGAAAGGTGTTTAAAAGAAATATAGCACTTAAAGAATCGTCCTTAAAATCCAATTGAGTAGCATCAACCACTTTGTCGACATTGGGATAAGGAATAACGTCTGAAGTTACAAGGTGAGGAATCTTTTCTTTAGCAAATCCTCCGCCTGATCCAATCTCCAAAACGATTCCCTCAGTTGGACAAAAACGAAGGCACTCTGCATATTTTTTGTAACAATCTTCATAAAAATGTTTTAGAGCAGGCTTTGCTTTGATCTTGTGCTGAATATTAGAAAGGTTTGAGACATCATCAATTTTTTGTTTTTTAAGCTTAATTAGGTAGAGGGTTGAAGTCACAAGAACCATCAGTATGAAAGCAGTAAAAAGTAACAAGATAATCAACGAAGCTTCATTTAAGCTATATTTCGAGAAATCACTATATCGACTAAAATAAGCAGAATTCTTACCCCAAGAAAACAGGCTGAAACCTAAAGGCGAAAGTCCCGAGGTGATCTCTAATGTTTTTCCAGGTCGCATTAACATTTGGGCTACTGCAATAATAAATGGCTGCCCTTCTTGACCTGTCTGTTCGCTCCAATATCTCAAGCCCGGAGAGGTCGCAGCGACAAAATACCAAGTTCGCCAAAATGCGGTAAGGACGACAGTGGAGGCATAAAGCCGTTTAACCCACACACTCATTTTTGGCCAATAGAGAGCAAGATTAAGAAAGAGACCGATGTAAGAACCAATAAATAATCTATTTTCCGAATAGCCCCAGAAAATAAATTGGCTAACGTGAATACCAAAAAGCACCAGCTGCCAGAATAAGATCGCAATTTGAGTTTTCGATAGCTCTTTTAACTGAGTCACGAAATATAGGATTGAGCAGAGCCACATAAAATCATGCCAAACTAATCCGTGGTAAGGATTTAAGGTCCCTTTTTTTATTCCATCCCAACTGATCGCTTTAATGACATCAAAAAGAAAGAATCCGTTGTACCCCGTAACAAAACAAATTCTCCAGAACTTATAAAAAACCGGAAGAAAGCAGATCCCCGCCAAAAGAATTAGAATTTGCCTGTACTTGTCAGTGATGAGTTTTTGGTTAAACCGATCCCATATTGTACAGAGGACAACAAAAACAAGAGGAATGTCATTCAGTCGAGTGGCAAAAGTCCATGCCGCAAAGAAAAGAGCTAATTTATATCTTTCACCGACTAAAAAATAAAAGGTCAGACTGACCAGCAACAATTCACCGGCGTGAGAAAAAAAATTCCATCTAAAAACATAGTTTGTAACTGGCAAGGTGAGAAGAGCCAAGAAGGTCCAAATACTAGGCCAAGCCTTCTCATACCCCTCTTTTTTTGCGACAATAACAGCGGTTTTATCCAAAATCAAAAGCGAAGCTACCCATTGAACGAAAGAAAATAACCCGATCAAAGGTAAAACTAGTTCGGTAAAAGGAATGTTTAAAAATTTTGAAGATAATTTTGCGAAAAGCCCCACAGGCCACCAAGTGAGTGCGACGCCCCAAAACAAAGACTTAGAATAACAGGCGGGAAAAGGTTCATTTAGGAACTTATGTAAATATTCTAAATAACAACTTTCATCAAAACCATAAGTTGCCATCATAGCCCAACGGGCTTGAAAGAGAATAAGAAAGGAAAGGCAAGAGTAAACACCGAGCCACAGAACTCTTGTGTTATTGAAAAAAGGGTGGGGGTTCAACATATTTACCGTGGATTGAAGATAGACTTGGCTCTGAAAATAGAGCCTCAAAAAAGCTATCTTCTAAGTATATTCGAATTGTGGGTCAGGCAGAAGCTTTGTCTACTGGAAAATCCTAAGTCTACAAATCATCATTAGCGCATTGAGTCTAGATCTCATTACTTGTGAAGCAATTCGGGCTGGAAATTCATAATCCACCCTTGGTATATTTTTAAACAGACCTTTTATATGGGCCCTTTGTAGATATGTCAGGGTGGATCGTTCAAACTGCATTTTCCTTCTACCGCATCAATTTAAATTTAATCACTGGGGCTGAGAAAATTACCAGTTTTGGCGCCTACCTCGCAGGAGGTTACACCCTTGCCTCCGAATCCGGTTTGTCTGTAGTTTTATTGGGTGGAGCTCAATAGACCTCTTTCATGACCTAAAGCATCGTCGAGTACGCTTCCGTCAGACCCGGGCGATTGTGACGAAGCACGGGTCAAGCTCTGCCCAAGCCTCTGGCAAAATATTATGCTTTAGCTCATGAAAGAGGTCTAATTCGGGTTTATGAAAAACCTTTAACCCACCACATCAAAGCAAGGGCTGGCATTCCATTATTTATTTTATTTGAGTGGAGAAGGTATCTCCATAGTTCATGGCTCCCCCATCACGATGCACCACCCACATGACTAATATTGAAAGTGACAATTGCAAGAGGGCCAGAAGCACCAGCAGCTTGGGGTTTTTAAGCCAGGGTTTCGCAATCCAAGCAAACAGAATTGGAAAGACTAAAATAAGATAATGCACATACACCGAAAGACCCGACAGACTTAACACAATACCGTAAAGCCAAAAACAGATGCCAAAATAATAGGAATACAAAGGGAATGTAGAGGTGGAAGGTTCACTCACAGCTCTCTTTAAGCCTACTATTTTTTTAAGTATAAAAACCAGAGCAAAAACGCCAACCCCTCCGTAAAGCAATCCCGATAGATAGGTAGGCCGACCCTGTAGTACCGGTTCTCTTATAAATAAAAGAAAATGGCTATTGAAGACATAGGGAATTTCCAACCCCCACGGAGTGGTTAGAAAATATTTAAAAAT
>JABMMY010000286.1 GCA_013205415.1 Deltaproteobacteria bacterium | reverse complement strand
GAAACAAGGCTGTTGAAGAATTAACGAATAGTGGAAGCGCGGCTACTGCAGCTATTTCCGCGTCCATTCCAAATTTTGATAAAGCGGCCCAAACTATTAATAATCAAGCAGATGCCACTCCAAACATTATAAAGACTTTGGCCGATGAATCCGAAAAAAAGAGGGAAGCCAACAAAGATAAATCTGAGGGTGAATCGGAAAATAGAAATAAAACACTTACGAGTATTGGTAAACTTATTGATGATATTGTCGTAACCACAAAAGAAACTTTAGCAGTAAGCCTTCCAAAAACCACTGCAATAGATAGAGTTATTTCCGCTCCCTCCAATGGGCAGATTTTGAATGGGGAGTCTTCTAAGAAAAATTCTAGTGTTTTTGGTGAAATGCTAGGCAAGAGAGATTTATCTTCTGAGGCAAGTGCCAATATACTGGATGATGGATCACAAAATTCCGGGGAAAACTCGCAAGCACAGAGTCATGGATTTAAAAATGCAGCTAAAATTTATCGTCCGCCAACACAGGATCGGTTTTAAAAACGGCAACAGATTCCCAGCCCTTTTCATCTATCCAAGATTTTAATTCGCTTTGAGTTCGCGCTGCCAAGAGACCGTATTTTATTTTTTTATCTTTTCCTGAAAAATTATCGAGGGGTGGCAAAAGCCCCATGTTAACGTTCATGGGTTGAAAAGAGGTTTTCCCACTATCGGTAATGGCATGTAATAAAGCTCCCAGCATCGTTTTTTCCGGCAAAACCAACGAGGTTTTATCCCGATAAAGTTGAACGGCATTCACCGCGGCTAAAAGTCCGGTAGCTGTAGATTCTAAATATCCCTCTGTTCCCGTAAGCTGTCCTGCTACAAACAATTCGGGATGAGATTTTAATTGGAGAGTGGGTTGTAGTAGTCTGGGGGAATCAATATAAGTATTACGATGCATACTTCCCAATCTCAGAAACTCTACATTTTCTAGCCCTGGCAGTTTTCTAAAGATTCTTTCCTGTTCCTTATATTTTAATTTCGTTTGAAATCCGACCAGATTGTACGCTGTCTTATATTTATTTTCAGTTCTCAGCTGGACCACTGCAAAGGGTCTAATTCCCGTTTTGGGATCGTTAAGCCCGACCGGCTTCATCGGACCAAAAGAGAGCGTCTTTCTTCCTCTTGCGGCAATCGCTTCAATCGGCATGCAGGATTCAAAATATTTTTCCTCCTCAAAGTTGTGAGGCAGAACCACATCACCCGAAAGTAGATCATCGACTAAAGTTTCGTATTGCGCCTCTGTCAGAGGAACATTTAAAAAATCTTTGGTTTCTCCTTTGTCATATCGGTTGGCAAAATAAAGTTTATCTAGGTTTAAACTATCGGCTGAAACAATCGG
Organism: Deltaproteobacteria bacterium; assembly: GCA_013205415.1. Taxonomy (GTDB): domain Bacteria; phylum Bdellovibrionota; class FAC87; order UBA2466; family UBA2466; genus UBA2466. The sequence goes on along the minus strand of JABMMY010000286.1, from coordinate 5,900 downwards.
AGAGATAGCATCATAAAAATAAAGAGAATTATTTCCAAAAATAGGAGTTAAAGATTCGATGAGTGGCTTAGAGGTGAGCGGCCCTGTTGCTAAAATAGTAATGGCGTTTTTAGGAATTTCTGTGACCTCTTGTCTAGAAATTGTGATTAAGGGATGGTTCTCTAATTTGTTTGTAATAATTTCAGAAAGTTTAACTCGGTCTACAGCCAAAGAGGCTCCTGCTGGCACCGCAATCGCTTCCGCTACCGAAAGAACAAACCCTCCCAATTCATGAAGCTCATCCTTAAGAATTCGAGATGCAGAATTAGGTGAAACAGAACCAAAGCTATTGCTGCACACCAGTTCCGCAAATTGCGAAGTGGAGTGGGCCTCGGTCATTTTTTGCGGTCGCATCTCATGAAGAACCACAGAAATGCCGCGCATCGCCACTTGATAGGCGGCCTCGCTTCCTGCAAGCCCTCCCCCGATTACATGAATTGAACTCTGACGCATGTTGACTCCTTGACGCTACCGATTCGTTCTCTTACACTAAACACTAACTTTTTCCCAAGCTATTCTTACCTATGAACCAGTACATTTTTTACATGACTACCGTAGCATTGGCCAATAACTCAGTTTCTAAAGAGAGCCTGCCTCAGCTTAATATTTTAGAAATTGTTTTGAACTCCAGCCCTATCGTGATGGGGGTGCTATTGCTTCTTATGGGATTTTCACTTGTGAGTTGGGCGATTATTTTTCACAAGTGGAGAGTTCTCGGTCAGGCAGAATCTAGCACCGAAAACTTTTTAGAGGTTTTTTGGAGTGGCAAGAGTATGGATCATATTTATTCTGAATCTAAAAAATATCCGAATACGCCACTAGCCACCATTTTCCAGGCTGGTTATAAAGAACTACAAAGACTGATGGATAGAGAACGCCAAAAGACCTCCTCTAAAGAACATACCACCACCGACCTGGGATCTTTGGTTCCGCCTGAATCGTCGATTGAAAATCTAGAACGTTCCTTGAATGTAGCGGCCAGAAGAGAGGCTCTTAAACTAGAAAGTTCTATGACTTTTTTGGCAACTGCAGCCAGCACAGCCCCTTTTATTGGCCTTTTTGGAACGGTCTGGGGAATCATGAACTCCTTCCAAAATATTGGAGCCCAAGGAGGAGCGAGTTTAGCCACAGTAGCACCAGGCATAGCCGAGGCACTTGTTGCCACTGCTGTGGGGTTGGCCTGTGCCATTCCCGCTACCATGGGATACAACTATTTCAATAATAAGCTTCGTGGAATTCGTGCACGTATGGAAAATTTCGGTTCCGATTTTCTAAATATAGTGAAGCGAAATTTTTTAGCAAGTTAGTATTCGAATTCCTTTATAGGTTTGCTTAAATCTTTTTGGATTAAAACTTATGGCAGGATTTAAAAATTTTTCAGAGGATAGTGGCCCGATGGCCGATATCAATATTACGCCATTTGTCGATGTGATGTTAGTGTTGCTCGTCATTTTTATGGTCACTGCACCAATGCTAGAAAGCGGAATTCCAATTGAATTGCCAAAAGCATCTGGCAAAGCACTCCCCAAGGGAGAGGCTCCAGTGACGCTAAATATTTCTAAGGACTCAAAATTATTTTTAGAAAAAGAGGAGATTCCTTTTTCATTATTAAATAAAAAGCTACAGCAGTTTTATAAAAACAAAAAAAATCAAGAGATTTATATTAGAGCTGATAGTTCCTTAACCTATGGATTTGTGGCACAGGTCATGGCGACTATAAAGAATGCGGGTATCAATAAAATTGGTCTTGTGACGTTACCACCGGGTCAGTAGGTTTTCTTTAAGGAGTTCAGTGGACTCAAGTTCAACATCTCAAAACTTTATTAATGTTCCCTTATCATCAATTTTAATCTCTATAGGGGTTCATTTTACTATTGTAGTGGTTTTAATAAGCTTTCATTTTCTTGATGGATTAGGGCTTTCGTTCCTAAAAAAAAAGGAGATGAAAGAGCCCTATCAGAGTTTTATTCAGGTTGATGTGGTCGATCTTCCCGATCAATTAGCGAAAAACATGACTCAAGTTGATATGAGTCAGAATATCGTCGATAAACCTGTGCCTCAAGTTAAACCCTCTGTAGCTCCCCTTCCTTCAATAGACGTCATGAAACTTCCCGACAAACAAGAAATCAAAGAGCAGTTAGAAAAGAGAACAAAGAAAGAAAGAATTGAAGATCAGGCTAAGGCGCTAAAGGAAATTCAAGAGGAGGCGAAGCGGGAGCAGGCTTTAAAAAACTTGGCTGTAAAGGAAGGGGTTAAGGGGCGGAGCAAGCTTTTTGGAAACCGTCTTTCGCAAGGAAACTCTGCAGTAGGAATGATAGGTACCGCTAGCGACCAGTATCGAGCCCTTGTGAGTGACGCCATTCGAAAGCATTTTAATATCTATTTGTGGCAGCAAAAAAAAGCCGCTTTAACGGCCGATATTTATCTAGAGGTTTATCCCACGGGTAAAGTAAAATTGAAAAGAGTGGTAAAGGCCTCAGCCGACCCTTTATTTGATTCGGCTGTATTGCAAGCCATCGATGCATCACAGCCTTTACCGGTGCCCGATGATATTTCTGTGCTTAAAGAGGGATTTCAAATTACCTTTAAGCCTTAAGAGGAGTGAGCTTATGAGAGTTGCAATATTTCTAATTTTATTTTGTTTTCCTTGTTGGGCCACTATTTATTTAACCGTAAGTGGGGCTAATGTTAAGCGAGCAAAAATTGCTATGGGGCAGGTGCATCCTTTAGTAGAGATGGTCTCACCCGATCCTCAATTGGCTAGAAATATAAGGGAGCAGCTTAAAGCGGATCTCCTTTTTAGTAATCTGTTCGATTTTATAAGCGAGTCAGATTTTTTAAAGTCAGACCCTCCACAAGATTACAATAAGATCAGCTATGAAGAATTTTCTTCGGCCGGAGCCGCCTTTACTTTAAAGCTTGCCTATCAACTATCAAATTCAAAACTAACTCTAGAGGCCTACCTTTATGATGTTCCCGGCCAAAAAAAGATTTTTGGTAAAAAATATAATGTTGCCGCCTCACAGTATTATCGTTTGGTGCACAATATTTCAGAGGATATTTTGAAGGAGCTCACAGGAGAGTCGGGTTTGTTTACCAGTCGAATTATTATGACCTGTTGGAAGTATCCTTATAAAACAGCACCTCCTAAAGAAATTTATATGGTTGATCCTGATGGGAGAAATTTAGTCCAATTAACCTCCGATAAATCACTGTCAACGACTCCCAGCTGGATGCAGGACGGAAAAAATATTACCTACAGTCAGTATGAATGGCTTAATCGTGGGGGCATGAGAACTCGAGGGGTCGTTTTAAAAAAGCATGATCTCCAAACGGGAAGACGACAAAATATTTCTTCTAAAGAAGGAATGAATAGTGGGGCCACATGGAGTGCTAATTCAGCTAAGGGAGTTGGAACTTTAAGTTTTACAGGTCGTCCCGAGCTTTATCTTCTTTCAAAAGAGGGTGGAGAGCCCGAGCCCTTGAGCCGTAATATTCAATGGAAGAGACTTTTAGGAGATGGTTTTCAATCGAGCATGACCTCACTTTTATTTGATGTAGAGCCGAGCTGGGCGCCCGATGGTAAGAAACTTGTTTTTTCTAGTGCTAGGACTGGGCATCCTATGATTTATGTCGTCGATATTAATTCAAAGATTGCGAATCAACTTACCTTTGCAGGGCAATACAATGCGAGTCCGGCGTGGTCTCCTCGTGGAGATAAAATTCTTTTTGCAGCGCAAAGAACAGGGGAGGGAAATTTTGATGTTTATATGATCGACCCCGATGGCAATAATTTAACAAGAATGACAGCGGGGGAAGGTCGTCCTGGAAGGAGACTTAATAGTGAAAATCCCTCATGGGCGCCCACAGGAAGGCACTTTGCTTTTGCTAATAATGAAGAGGGGCATTACGGAATTTATGTAATGACTATTGATAGCACTCAAAAGACAAAAATATCTCCACCCGATAAAGAGTGCTTCACTCCATCTTGGGGGCCGAATGAAGGGTGAGATTTCGAAAGTTTAGGTAGCCGATTTTGTCTTTAGCGTTATTGCGAAATGACCGTTTTAGTGACTAAGGGAATTATTTGTGGAGTTACTACTAAGTCTTTGGACTCCATTTTTTTCATTTCCCCAAAAGGAGCGACTCAAATTCAAAAGAGATTGTCCCGACGCAATTCCCCCCTCTTTTCCCTCATCTGAATCTCCGCGCACTGTAATATGAGAGATGGCTCCGAGATATAAAATCTCCTTTACCTTTTTATCGTCGTCAAAATTACAACTAAGGGCAGCACCCCCTGAATCGCCACTTTTAATTCGATCCGAATTTAATACCAGACCAGAAGAGCCAGAGAGGGGTCCCCTATCTTTTCCCGAGGATGAATTGAATTTACTATTAGAATTAAACCGAATGAAGTTTCCAAGCCCCGCTTGAGTGGTTTGAAAGGAACCGGTGGCGGCAATGGTGGCCTGATTATCTCCCTGTTGTGAAGCATTGATCGTTGCATTTTGTTGCAATACCAGCGGCAGCGACTCAATTCGTTGTAGTTCGAAAACCTCTTCGGGTGAGGGCACTCTGGCTAGGTGGAGACTTTTGGCTCTGGTACAGGGAACCTCTACAGTAAGAACGACTAAGTCAGAGTTTCCATTTTCTACCGATTGGCCGATAATCCTATCGGAGGTTCCTACATGAGTGACTTGGGCCGATATTGGGCCGTCGATATTCGCTCGAATGGATCTCCCTATTAAAGATCCCTGCCCTTCTATGCAATGAAGGGCGGTGGCCAAATTAACTTGGCATTGTCCTCTACTATTATTGAATGACAGAAGAGTTTTTTGTGGGTCCTTAGCAATGGCAGTGCTTGCACAAAGAGCCCCCGGAAGTTGTAGTTCTACATTAAATCGTTTTTGTCTTACGGCCTGAACACAGGCCTTTAGTTCTGGGGTATCGTTTGTTTCTGGCGTACGGCCTCTTTCACCAGAGAATCCTGTTCCCTGACGTGGGACTCCGAACCTGCCTTGAGAGTTACAGCTTCCTTGTTTGCCGCCTCCTTGGAAGGGATTGAGCGCCAAACCATTTCCTATTGGCGAAAAATCTGGTTGCACCGGCTGAAGACTTCGAAGATTAGATAGTGTTTCTGAAAAGGAAGGAACTAAGACTTTGGAAAGTTCGGGAAGTTTTTCTTTTTCTGAAATAAAAATCTGTTCTTTAAGGGGATTAAAAAATTGACTTAGAGACTCTGGATTACCGAGGCCTTTTCCTATCATATCGGCCAGGAGATCTAATCCTTTAGTCATCGGTTTTTCTGTGGATGCGAGAGGCTTTAGAATAGGATCCTTTTGAAATTCCAGTATCAAGCTCTCGATCGCATTATTATCATTGGCTTCATGGGCAAGCTTTTTTTGAAGATGAACTAATAAAATAGCGGCAAGTGTTCTTTTTTCTTTGTCGGTAAGGTGTTCAGATTTATCAGAAAGTATTTTGGAAATATCATCAAAGGTAATCTCATTCTTGTTTAGCTTTGTTTTCGAATCGGAAGTATTTTCGATTAAGGAGATAAGTTTACTCTTTAATTCAGGCGATAGAGAGAGTTCACTTAAGTCCTTTTTACCCTCTAGCTCCCTGTTTTTATTAAAGTGTAAAAAAACAGACTTAAGAAATCTATCGGAAATTGAGTTTTCTTTTTGATTCATAGTTAATCCCTCTTCGAGATCTTTGAATCGACGCTCTAAAGATTCATAAAAGGCTGCAAGCTGATGAGGGACCTTGGAAGGTTTAGTTTCTGCCGGTAGACTTAAGGAAAAGGCAATAGTAGCAAAGAGAATCAAGTTTCGAAATGTCATATTTAACCCCTGTAAGAT
>JABMMY010000285.1 GCA_013205415.1 Deltaproteobacteria bacterium | reverse complement strand
TATTATTACCAACAATCAAAGCCTAACTAATGCGGCAAATATTTATGCCATAGGCGATGTGGCTGGAGCTCCACAGTTGGCTCATCGGGCTACGATGGATGGTTTGTTGGTTGCGGCAAATATTGCGGGAGAAAAGGCGTTTAAAGATTATAAGACCGTTCCGTGGGCAGTCTTTTGTGATCCCGAAATTTCAACGGCGGGGTTAACCGAAAAGGAGGCCACAGAAAAAGGCTTCAAAGTTTTAGTGGGAAGATTTCCATTTGCGGCTTCGGGAAAAGCGCTTTGCATGAATGAGCCCGAGGGATTGGTGAAGGTCATTATTGATGAGAACACAAAGGCTATTTTGGGTGTTCACATTGTGGGTACCGAAGCCTCGAACTTAATTGCAGAGGCAGCACTAGCTATTGAAATGGGGGCTACGGTAGAAGATTTAGTAAGAACAATTCATACCCACCCCACACTTCCCGAGGCATTGCCCGAGGCGATAGAGGCCGCTTTTTATAAAGCGATTCATATCTATAAACCCAAGAGAGGATAATGTGGCGGTTGCTTTTTATGAAATAGATGATCAGGGTATTACCGATTATAACCAAAGCTATTACACACAGCTAGATGTGGTTCATCAAAAAAAGAGGAGCGATTATTATCCCGATCGACTTATTTTGGTTGAACATCCACAGGTGTATACCTTTGGCAGAAAAAGCAGGGGTGTGATTCCGTGGGATTTAAAAAATGCCTATGCCATCGAGCGAGGTGGCGAAGCCACCTATCATAATCTAGGTCAGTTAGTGAGTTATCCGATTCTCACCTTAAGAGAGGGAGAAAAGGATGCGCATCTCCATTTGCGACGACTTGAAGAAACACTTATTCAGGTGCTCAAGGAGTTTGAAATTATTTGTGAACGAAGGCCCGGTGCTACAGGTGTGTGGGTTGTTGGAAAAACAAAAAAAATTGCCAGTATCGGAATCGCGATCTCCTCTTGGATTACCTTTCATGGAGCTGCCTTAAATATTAACAATGATCTTTCTGGGTTTTTGAAAATTGATCCCTGTGGGTTTAATGCTACCGTTATGACGTCGATGAAAGAGGAGCTTAAGGAGAGATGTCCTTCGATAGCGGATGTGAAAAAAGTTTTCATCACACATTTTTCAAAACAGTTTAATCGACTTCCCCAAGAGGCCAGCGCTGGGGCAAAAATATCTAGGCCCATGAATAGTGAAAAACTAATAAGAGATACTGAAAAACCAATAATGGAATAAAAGATGAGACAGCCACCAATCTTTTTTATGGGAAGCCTTCCGCATTCGACTCCCGCTGAGGCGATTGAGTTTGTTAAAAAACATTCTAATCATTTGCCTTTTTTGCCCCAGCTTCCGGAGACGAATCCTCAAGAGGATATGATTGGACAGGTCTTAAGAGGCATTGAGTTAGGGTATTGGGACGAAAAGGCCTCTAGTTGTTTAGAGTTGTTTCAAAATGAGTTTGTAGATGCGGAAAGATTTAAGATTCAAATTGCCGGACCCTATACTGTGGCACGGTCACTTAGCACTAAGTTTGTCGACCTAGCACCACAGTGGGTAACTTTTTGGCGTGGGCTACGAAAACAATTAAATGAGGCCTCTTTTCAGGGTGAGCTTTGGTTGCAGATAGACGAACCGTTTTGGTCATTAGATAAGGATCTTCCCGATGGCTACACAGCCTTTTTGCAGGCCGTGAAGGAGGTGGGTGGCAAAATTAAGATGGGGATTCATAGTTGCGCCTCTAAGCGCCCCCCTCTATTTCCAGACCACGTTAAGATCCTAGATTTTTTTGCCTTTGATTTTAGTAATGAGGAGATGTCCTCTAGTGAAGTGGCATTGTGGACGCACCTATTAGGGAATGACGGCAAAACCTTAATTTATGGTGGACTCTCTGGCCAGCAGGATTTAAAGCTGCCAATATTGGCCCAGTCCCCCCAATTTTGGGTGTCCTCCCCATGTGGATTTTATGGGTGGGATACTAATGAGTTAGAACTGGCGATTAAGAGATGGGACAGGTCATAGGATGGCTTGCCTCGGCCATCTCTGATAAGATAAGAGTAATTATGGAAAAGAAACAAGGAAATCCAGCCGAAGGTAAAGCAGATAGAAAAAAGGTTCCGCGTACCTTTGCGGTTATTGATCAGCGTGGCTGCACAGGTTGCCATGCCTGTATTCCTGTGTGTCCTGTTGATTGTATTGAGCAGGTTCCCGGGGAAGAGCATCCAGACTTCATGAGACTAGTAGAGGTAGATCAAGATCGATGTATTGGTTGCGATGCCTGTGCAAAAATTTGCCCTTGGGACACCATCTTTATGATTCAGCCTACCGAGCTGACAGAAAAAATGGAGCAGTGGACAGTTCGCTCGGTGATGTACAACGACATGGGTGATAACGCCGTCAAAAAAACCGGAACCGACGAGTAGATTTTAAAAATCTTTAAACACCTCAAGAGTTTTTTTCGTGAGAGCCTCTGTTGGAGAGGGATCTCTTCCGCACTCATAGGCACCTATAAGGGTTAATTCAGATATTAATGTAGCTCTTTCTATTTCCAAACTTCCAGAAACCAACAAACATTTTTTTTGGAGTCTCTTTGCGTGGGACGCTACGATGCTGGGCGCCTTTCTTTTTAGTGTTTGCAAATCGGTTTTCCCCTCTCCTGTCACAACGAGAGAGTGGGCCATTAATTTTGAATCGAAGGAAATTTTTTCAAATAAAAACTCACAGCCTGGAACTAGCTGGGCATTTAAGAAACCCAAAAAAGCGGTTGAGAGCCCGCCGGCAGATCCTGTCATGGGGACATTTTTAATGAGCCGTCCCGTTTTTATTTCAATAAGAGAGGCAAAGTTTTCCATTCCCCTAGCGATAAGATCTACCTCCTCTGGTGTGGCCCCCTTTTGAGGTGAAAAGATTTGTGCACTACCGCTTGGACCACATAGAGAATTTGAAACATCACAGAGAATGGTAAAGGAAAGATGGCTCCAGTCTTTTTCTGGAGCCGTAAAACTAGAGATGTGAATTAAGTTTTCTGTTGAGGGTAGGAGTTTGTTTTGTGAGCCATCCCAAAAGGTCACACCGAGTGCAGAGAGCATTCCAATTCCCACATCAGAAACGGCAGAGTCCCCTAGCCCCACCCAAATTTCTTTGAGTGAAAGACTCCAAAGATTCGAGGCTTGATTTAAAAGATCTCCTAGTCCAAAGCTTGAGGCCGCGAGAGCATTTTTTTTATTTTGTTTAATAAGAGTATGGCCGCAAACAGAACTGCTTTCGATATAGATGCAGGTGGGATTTTTACTATTGGGAAAACAGAGAACAGGGGCTTCAATAGCATGGCCCAAGGGATCAAAAGAATTGAGTGTAATAAATTCTCCACCTAAAGATTGATGTAAAGAAAGGCCGGTTCCATTACCGCCATCTCCAATGGGCAATACCGAATGGGCGATATTTAATTCGGTGAGCGCAAGAGACACACTTTGGCAGGCCTCTAAATTCGAAAGACTTCCTTTAAAGGGGGTCATGCTAACGAGAACAGAAATATTTTCAGCCGTCATTTCCAATGGCTTCTACAGGGCAAGCAAGCATGGCCTCTTCAGACTGTTGCCTCTCTTCGTCTGTTTCGGGTTGTTTAAAGACAAAGTCGTGATCTCCGCTTGGTGCCTCTTTAAAATTTTTAGGTGCGGCCTCAGAACACACACTACAGAGGATACACTTTTTATCGACGTACCATTTCCCGGTAACATTATCTTCGTAACGCTCTATTTTATCGGCCATAAGTGTACCTTAATTAATATGTGGAAAGGAGACGATTCCTTTAGCAATACCCTTTTCAGTTATCTTGGGAAACCGCAAGAACTGACGAGTGACGCCAAACCCTTCGTAAGCCTTTTCTACATTTTCAAAAACCTCTTCAAGAAGATCTCTACGATTAATTCCCACATAAGCAGCATCGGCATCTAAACCACGAGACACAACCTCACTGAATTTCATAATAAAAAACTGTGCCGTTTTGACGTAAGTTTTTCCCATTAAGGAGAGACGATCCATGATGTCTGGAAGCACAATGTGAAGAAAATGGAGGTGCCTACTTTCATCGAGTAAAAGATGCTTACACATCTCAGCACCCATCGGATCAATCCGGGCGGCTTTGGATCGTCTTAAAAAGGTGGAGGCAAAATTTTCTGAAAATAAAGTAGAGAACATCCAGTTCTCTACTTTATAAAAACCCATTGAAGCGGCCTGTCCAAGGATATGATATTTGTAATCATAAACTGGAGGGGCCCCCAATTTTTTCAAATAGTTTTCAAGTACAAAAACGTGACGAGCTTCATCTTGGCATTGAACGGCTAGGTAATTCACTAGCTCGTCACTCTTAAGTTTCCCGGCAGCCTTAGGAATCATATTGGCAATGACGTTCAATCCCATTTTTTCTAAAGTATAAAAGACCCCAGATAGCCGAGCCCAAACTCTGCAAGTTTCTGGATCGGGATCTACGGGTAGATCAAAGTTTAATTTTTGAGGGGCATACCACTGTTGAGAACAGGCCTGAAGATAGAGCCGTCTAATTTTAGTGTCGTTAACAAGAGGGTTGTTTTTGGAGATGGGTTTTAATAATAGCGCTTGCATAGCAGGGCTATTGTTAAACATAAAACCGCTAGAGCCGGGAGTATTATTTGTAGCGGCGTTACGCTCTGTATGTTCTGTTATTTCCATGTGAACCTCTTTCTTATGACAGAAGGGGGCGATATCGTCAATAATCGCAATCCCGCTGGAGAAGCTAGCTAACTCAATGATACCATAACGTAAACCAAATGAAAAAGGTGACCTCCGTCCCCGTTTAATCATCGATTTAATCACTGTAAAAACTTATGACAGCCCCCTTCCTTGCCGCAACTTTTTTAAAATAGCTTAGTGTTTTCTACTACCTGGCCTGTTTTTTTATCTTTTCTGTTTAGAAAGCTAACATCCCCCTCAATACCCCTCTTTGGGAATACAGAGTTCATTGAGCGTAACTCTCGCACAAAGGTGAGCGTGGACCATTCATTGCAATCTTACTTCAATGAAGTTTTATATTTGGGATTTTTAAAAGGGGAGAGTTGAGATCTTTTGATCTCTCTCAAACATTACTAATTGTAAAGATGGGGTTGATGATGAAACGGTTTCAATTAAAGTTTGCTAGTTTAATCGTGGTCTGTTGCCTTGTAGTTTCCCAGAGGGGTTTTAGTGAGGATCACAAGCCTGAGTCCACTCCAAAAAGAGAAAGCAAAGCCGACGAAACTGTCGCTACAGAATTTGACAACATAATTGAGACCCTAAAAATAAAAATAAGTGCGGGTGGAACCCTGGTGTTGTCTCGCACATCTAGCCAGGATAATGAAAAGAAAATTCCTCAATCCGTTACTATTGATATCACAGCTATCACAGATTTAAAAAAGGCTTTGGAAACGGTATCGTCCTATGCAAAAAAAATGAAGGGTTGTGGCGCTGAAGGCACAGATCAGGTTTCTGTCGAGGTATTAAAGGTTCTTAATGAGTTTATAAGATATCTTGTAACAACAAAAGCGGAAGGGACAAGTATTAACCCGGGCCTTGATCCTAAAGAGATAAATACCTTTGTGGTAAGAGTCCAAAATGCTTTAGCACAAAAGAAAATAAAGTTTAATTCGGCCAAGGCGACATTTGAAAAATCGGATGATGAAGTTAGCGGTGCCTTAGTAACCATCGCCAAGAAGTTACAGAATGGATCTTGGGATAAAAATAATATTGATTCGAAAAAAGTTGAAGGTGACCTTGCTATAAAAGCGGTCAAGGCGGTAGGAGGAGGTATTACAATGTGTGTACTTGACCCAGTCACGCCAACTCAAAATCCAAATCCAAATCCAAATCC
>JABMMY010000284.1 GCA_013205415.1 Deltaproteobacteria bacterium | reverse complement strand
CCCCTATCGAATCTCTTCTTGTGTTTTCTGATGAATTAAATCCAGTTTCACAACAGAAACTATCTAAAACAGATCTATTATCCACTAGTCCAGTATCTAGCACTGGAAAATTTACTAGCACTCCCTATTATTCAAAGGTGACCTCCGATGAAGACAGAAAAAATATTTCTTCACCGAACCTAGAAATCAAAGTAAACACGGAACAAGGGAACCTTCCTCTTCCAATCGCTGAAGTCGCAGCCAGTAAAAAAAATAATGAGTCACTTCAATCCCAAATAAAAGAGAACTTAGGCGGAAGCCCCTATGGCGCATACGCTGGAAAAACCTCTTTTGGAAATACCGAATCCGACTCCTCTTTTCAGGATTTTATAGATACTAACGATAGCGCTTTCTCCTACGCAAATCCGATAGATAATAATTGGGAAATAGATGACTCCAACATCGAAAAAACTCAAGAGCAGATCATTAAAGAGGAAACTGAAACTCAAATTGTAAAAGAGCAGATGGATAAATTAACCTTCAAGTTACCTCCCTTTTCCAGCACCGATTACAGAACCTATGAACAGGCGAAGCTACTTTTTAAAGATAATCAAAAAATTATGAATCGAATGCCTGGATTTGAAGAGGGTTTTGTTAAGAATGCTAAGGAACTATTTGTGGCCCACTCTTGGAGAGATCAAGATAAGATCGGTAAAAAACCGTTCGAAAAATTTATTGAACAACAGGAGCCCAAGCTATCTTTTCCCTATCCTAAAGGGCAAGAGCCCACACCAACGACACATCAGGGAAAGAGATCACATTAGGATAACGAACCAATACCGATTGAGTTCCAGTTGTCGTTGTCGGTCTTTCAAAAATTTCTTTGTCTAACCAAAAACGCCACGGAATCGCTAATCGAATTTGACTTGTCTTATTGCCATACTCTGCCCACGGGCCTAGTGAAAAAAGCATGTGTTCGTAATGTTGCCCCACATGTAAAATATCCTCTGGAATGTTCCTCGTTCGGTAGGTCCAATGAATCATTCCTCCTAATTGAAAGGAGGCTTGACTCGTAATAACCACCTTCTGACCTATCTCAACCGAAGAGTTGTAGATAACTCCCTCTCTAATCGTCTCTGAAGCTCTAGTTCTAGATGAGCCTGTGGGCTGTCTAAGTGGAAATAAACAGTGAAAATTCAAACGCAAAATCCATGGAACATCGAGCGTATCAAAAATGGCAGTATTATATCCCACACGAAGAAGTCTGAATGCTGACGGGTCAAATTGAATGACCTCAGCACTAAGCCTACCAAAATGATTTTCGTTAGTTAAAAAACCTCTGCCAATTTGTGCGGCAAAACTTTTTCTAAGCCCCAGGCTTTCACGTCTTAATGACTTTCCCTCTTCAGTCCATTCTGGAAAAAATCTTTCCGAATATTTCATTCCGAAATCTACAATCTTAGAATCGTAAAGGACATCGCCTAATATCGAAAAAGCATCGGAATAATTCACCCCCTGAGTCATCGCTTGAAAGCCTGCCTTTTCTTCGATGGTAGGAAGCGGGGGCAGAACTATCTGTTCAATAATCCAACTAATACGATCGGTATTACCAAAACTAGGCGAGGCTAAGAGGACTGCCCCAACGAGCCATAGGCCAATTTTTTGCAACGGTGGGGTCTGCTTTCCACCGGCGTAATTTTTCATGTAGCGTAGATTTTGCAATCCCTAAATCCTTTGCTGTCTCTTTACGATTGCCGTGATATTTTTTTAACCTATCAACGATGATCTCCTTCTCAATAGCCTCGAGTGGCCCATGAAGTAAAGAGGCTCGTTCTGGCGAGGTGCCGACCACTATTGTTTCTTTTTGTTCCTCTTTAAGAAGTTGCTTGAGAAGGGATTCTGAAACTTTCATTTTTCCCATAACCACAGCTCGGATTAAAATATTTCTTAGTTGGCGAATGTTACCCGGATAATCAAAACATGAGAGAACCGCTAGATCCTCTACTGAAAATCTCGCTCCCAATCTCTCTAAAATAGCGGTGGCAATTAAAGGAATATCCTCTTTTCGCTCTTTTAAAGAGGGGACCGGGATTCTTAAAACTGAGAGTCTTTCCAGCAGGTCTTGACGAAAGTGGCCAGAAGCTGTGGCGGCGTAGAGGTCTACATTAGTCGCTGCAATCACTCGAACGTTGATATATTCCACTTTCTGAGAACCTACAGATCTTACCTCACCCAGATCGATGAGACGTAAAAGTTTTGCTTGAAGATTGATATCTAATTCCCCTAATTCATCAAGGAAAAGAGTGCCTCCATTAGCCATTCTAGCCAGACCTCTTGAATTTGATGCCGCTCCTGAAAAGGCCCCCTTTTCGTACCCAAAAATTTCGCTTTCAAAAAGCCCCGCCGGAATGGCACTGCAATTCACCGGAATTAAGGGCATCGATCTTCTAGTGGAAAGCTCATGGAGCCTTTTGGCTATGAGCTCCTTTCCGACCCCAGTTTCACCAAGAATTAAAACGGGCCAGGGATGAGGGGCATAGAGATTTACCTTTTCTATGGTTTTCTTAAAGCTTTCTGAGGTTCCATAAATAAATTCTGACATTAAGAGCTCTCCTTTTAAGACATTTAATCTGTATTTGAGATTCCTCTTATGCAAGGCGGGCCAAGACAAATGAAAAGGGCGGTAGGCTTGAGGCCTACCACCCTTTTCCAAGATTTAAGAGACTTTGTCCTGTTTTTGAGAAATTTAAATAGGAATGATTAAGCTGTTTGAACCGCTGGAGCGGAACGCTTCATCATGGTCGGCTTTAAAATTAAACCCGAACGTAAACATCGAGTGCAGGTGTAAACTCTTTGGGTCACTCCATCGATAACTGCCCGAACTTTTTGAATATTAGGAAAATGGCGCTTTTTAGTTTTGATGTTGGAATGACTGACCTTATTGCCTGTTACTGGAATCTTTTTGCAAATCACGCATTTTCTTGCCACGGTTTTCTACTCCTGTATGGCTCTTATTGAGCACAAAATTAGTGTCAGTCATATTGAAAAACTCGGCTGATTTCAAGGGGATTGTTGAAAAAAAACGTAAATCACTTAAGATGGGCCACAGATGACCCTCCTTAAAAAAATAATTTTGGCACTACTCACCGGCCTTTTTCTTTTTGTAGGGGGTAGATTTTTTCTGTATTGGAGAGACTACCGTTACTTTTCAGATCTAGCCGTTGTAGAGCAGGCCCAGTCTAAAGAGAGGGCAGGGTCCCACCGAGCGGTCATAATAGACACTTTAAATTCCGATACGGGATTGGTGGTGCTGACAGGGGATCGCAAAAGAATAAAGGTAGCCTTAGACCTTCTTATTCAAAAGGAGGGGCAGTTTCTGATTATCTCGGGAATTGGAAAGGGGGCTACGCTAACCGATTTGATTAACGCACAAACGGAATCACAGATCGATTTAAAAATAATTTGGGAAAAAATTATTTTAGAATCGCAATCGACCTCAACTATTGAAAATGCAATTGAATGTGCAAAAATTTTAAGATCAAAAAAAGTAACACGTGTTATTTTAGTGACCTCCGATTATCACATGTCGCGATCGCTTGCGTTATTCAAAAAGTTTTCTCCCGAAATAGAATATTTAATTCATCCCACACCTAGTGATTTTACCGACGCGCTTCATGGAAACATGGACCACGCACTAGAGGGGCTTTATAAATTTATCATTGAATTTTTAAAGGACAGTCTCTTCACCTTTTATTTACTCAGTGTTTAAAATAAAAGTTTTGTAAAAATAACAAACAAAAAAAACATTTTACTCTTTGCTTTAAAGGGGTTATCGTTTTCATTACATGGTAATTATTCTATCGTGAAGTTATATTTTTTACGACGCGGCAAGTAGTTATAAAAGTTTGCCAAGTTAAATTCGTGATGTATATTACTATGGGTTACCATACATTAACTTTTAACAACGAAACATTGAGTTGTAGTAGTTGGTTAAAAAATCTTTACAAAAAAAAGCAGTAAAACACAGGGGGATGAATGAATAAGCATTTAAAATTAGCAGCATTATGGTCTCTGGGGCTAGTGTTTGTTGTATCGGCACAAGGCGCAGAAGATAAAAAAGGTCTCATGATTGGTGGTTCATTCGAGGGCGGTTACGCTCACGGATGGTCAGATACTACAGCTAAACAAAGTCAATTTTTTATTGATGATCTTAACATGAAGTTCAATGTGAATGTTTCGGATAAAATAAAGGTTGTTATCGATGAGCATTTTGCTGCAAATCAAAAGGGAACAACAGCTACCTCTTTTAATAGTCAAAATGCTAACTTCAATAACCTAACATTAGGTAGCAGTAATTTTCAAATGTCGGCTCAGTCTGCTTATGTTGAGCACAAATGTAGCGATCACATGACCACTCAATTTGGTTATGTAAGAACTCCATTTGGAATGGAAAACATGTGGGCACGTTATGATAGTCATAGCTATTATTACTCCTCAGGTTTTGCTAGGGCGCAGAGCCGTGGCTTTAATGCTGATATGGGTATCAAAACTACCTATACCGGTATGGGTAACTTAGAGGTTGCTTTGTTAGGTGGCCAACAAGGATCTGGTCAATTTGATAACATGCCATCCGTCTCTGCTCGATGGAGCACCGACATGAAGGTTGGAGGCATAACGATTATGCCTGTAGCCTCTACCTATTTAGGTAGATGGCGTGGCGGACCCTTGGATGTTGGTACCTCTGCAGGTGCTAATATGAAAATGGGAATGTTTGCGGCCAATCTAGAATACATGTATGGCAGCCAAAACACTGCCGACACCGATGCAACAAAAACTAAAAATCACACTGTGTGGGTTGAGCCAATGGTTGATCTAGGCGTGGTAAATGTGAGTGCTAAAGTTGATTATCATAGTGATAAAGTTGCTGCAGCCGATTCTACTTCCGATTGGAATGTAAGCGGTGCTGTAACTCACGAATGGGATAAACTGCGAATTCGTGCAGCCTACTCCAATCGTAATTTGCAAAATAAGTCCCCAAAGGCTCATGATTTCCGAATCATGTTTGGAACTAAGTTCTAGTTGCTTCTGTAAACTATCTAAAAGGCGGCGGGCCGTAAGGCTCGCCGCTTTTTTTTTATTTTTTTGTGCGCTAGGCTCGAAAGGACGGCAGGTTATTTTTTTAAAATAGATCTTTTAGGTTAAGAGATAAGTTCGCAGTATTTCTTAGCAGCCCCTCGTCGCTTCAGAAGATATTGATAGGCCTCTATTCCCTGGGATTTCAGGAATGATGCGTTGCTAAGTGGATTTAAAAGCACCTGAAGTGCCTCTTCTGAACTCTTTACGCTCTGTAATCCCTGCTTTAATTGATTCATCTCTGTGGCTTCAAAAGAATTTTGAATAAAAGGGCCTGTGATAATGGCGTTGTGGTAGGCGGCGGGCTCTAAGACATTGTGAACCTTTGATTTGAAGCTGCCGCCTACAAAGGTGAGTTGGGAAAAACGATAAAGCTCAGCTAAAAGTCCTACCCTGTCCATAATCAAAGGGGAGGTGTCATCTGGAGTCTCTAAAAAATGGCTAAAACGGCGAAATGAAATAGCCTTTTCCTTTCCATAGGCCTTTATTTTTAAGATTAGAGCTTCGGTGGGCTCGTGAGGGACTAGACATATTCTCCATAAAGGAAATTCTTTCGCGATCTTTTCAATGGTAGGTTTTAATGCCTCAAAATCTTCATCCCATAGACTGGCCGCTACAAAAAGAGATCTCTGAGTTAAGAAGGCTCCCCAGGCTGGGGGGGATAGTTGTAGCTCCTTTCGCTGAAGTACCCTTTCTATTCGAGTATCGCCGACAGAAATGACATTAAGACTAGCCTCCGTCCCCAAAAGTAATTGCGTAGAGGAGTCTCCTACTGTGCCAATTTGCTTTAGAAGTTTTAAGTAGGGGCGCCAAATTTTTAGCATTTTTGATTTGGTTGATGGGAAGAAGGCGGAAAATAGATAGATGGGAATCTGCTTTTGATGCGATTGGAAAATAAGTTCGGGCCAAATTTCTCGATTAATAAGAATGAGTGCCTTGGGCGTTACGATATTTAGCGCGGCTCCCACCTGCCATGGTAAATCTAGAGGCACATAATCTGCCGCATCCCAAGGTAAGGTTTTATGGGCACTCTGTCGTCGAAGTTTTTCTAAAGCGACCCCCTTTTGTCCACTAGGGGAAAAAAAGGTAAATAGGATAGAGGCCGAGGGGTCTTTAATCTTAATCTCCTCTGCAATGGGAATGGCCTGTTCTAGTTCACCACTGGAAGCAAAATGAAACCAATAGGGCTCCGAGCTTAAGCCCTTTGATATCCAGGTGGCCTTTGCCGTCTTTAAACGTAAGAGCAGCCCACGACGACCCAAAATTCCTAAACGTAATTTCTTTGAAAAGGGAAGGAGTGCAAAACTTAGTAACCAGAAAAAAAGATAGGCGATGCGATAACAAAAAAAGCTCATAGGTTTAAAGCGTGTCCTAGTTTTATCACCGATTCAAAGGCCATCTGAGGAGTGATTTCAGTTAAACAATATCTTTCCTTTCGAATACAAAGGGCCTGACCATTCTTAGAGCAGGGACGGCACCATAAGTTTCTTTCTAAGACGATAGATTGAGGGTGAAAAGGAAGGCACCCACTTTCTTTAGAGGTAGGCCCTAAAAAAAGAATAGAGGGTTTTCCTAGCGCATCGGCCATGTGCATGAGGCCGGTATCATTGGCAATGACAAAAGCACAGCCCTGTAACAGGGCGCCACTTTCTGCAATGCTGCACCTGCCTTGAAGATTAGTGAGTCTTTCGGAGGGGATATTTTCTGCAAGTGCTTGGCAGAAAATATCTGCAGGGCCTCCAAAAAGAATGAAATGATAGGGAGTATCGATAATCATTTTTTCAATGAGTTCACGAAAATAATTTAAGGGCCAGCGCTTGCCTTGCCATTGAGCAGAAGGGATGAGGCCCACTGTGATCCGTGGCTTTGCTAATCCCGATAGAAATCTTTCTTGGGTGTGCTGCACCGCTAAGGGGTCGATAAAAAGCTCGGGCCCCTTGCCATCATAAGAAACTCCCAGCGGATGAAGAGGGGTAATATATCGTTCTAAGAATCGCCCAAAATGTTTTAATAAAGGTAGTTTAAACGTTAAAGCTAGAGAACGCTTGAGGTAATGTTTTTTAAAATAAAATTTCTGTGGGGCCTTTAAGAAGGGCATTAAGAAAAAGGTTCTTAGCGAACGGTGGGCATCGTAAATAACGTCGTAATTTTGTGATTGGATCCATCTTCTTAATTCTAAAAGACCCTGCAGGCCCTCTCCTCGAGCGAGCCCCTTTTTTTGATTCAGTCTTGGATTATTTTTAATAAGATCTAAGAAGTCTTCTCTTACGACCATATCGATTTGGGCCCTGGGAAACTGGTTTCGTAAACAGCGAATCATAGGCGTGCTCATTACAATATCGCCCAGACTGCTAAAGCGAAGAATTAAAATTCTTTCAATAGCCAAGCCTACATTTCCTTTGGAGTATCGATGCCTAAAATTTTTAAGCCATTAAAGATGACCTGATAGGTGGCCGTTACTAAGTTTAGCCGTACCTGTTTTTGAAGCTCTTCGGCCTGTAAAATCGGCAACTGATAGTAGAAGCGATTGAAGGCTTTACTCACATCGATCAGGTAATGGGTCAAATGATAGGGCTCGTTATCGAAAATACAGCTTTTAAGAGCCGAACGGAATTTTGAAAGCTCGACGACTAAAGCCTCCTCCTCAGCAACAAAGGTGTAGTTTTTAACCTCTGCCAAGGAGGTCACATTAATATTGGCATTTTTAGCTTTGCTTAAAAGAGACTGGCAGCGAACTGCACAATATTGCACGTAGGGGCCCGTTTCTCCATCAAAGGCTAAGACATGTTCCCAGGTAAATTCAAAATCTTTCTGTTTGTGAGCAGATAGAGAACCAAAAATAATGGCCCCGATCCCTATCTGTTTTGCGATAGCCTCTTTGTCCTTGAGCAAAGAGTTTTTCTTAGTGCACTCTTCTAGAGCAAGATCTGTGGCCTGATTTAGAACCTCCTCTAAATAAACAACGCGTCCCTCTCGAGTCGACATTCTCTCCTTCCCAAAATGAACCGTACCAAAGGATAGGTGTTCGCAATGGTCACTAAAGGGATAGCCCATTTTTTTTAGCACTGCGAAAAGCTGCTTAAAATGAAGTCGTTGTTGTTCGGATACTACGTAAAACATTTTAGAAAACTGAAATCTTTGGAACCTATCGATAGCCGCCGCGACATCTCGGGTAAGATAAAGAGTGGTCCCATCTCTTTTTTGAATTAGAGCGGGGGTTTCAAAACCCTCTAGCTCGACGACATACGCGCCCTCACTGAACTTAGCATCTGCTTTAGCTTTAATTTCCTTTAAAGTGTCTGCCATTTTAGGAATGTAGTGACTTTCCCCCTCGGTGTGATGGAAAAAAACATTTATTTTACTTAAAGTAGTTTCCATGTTGGCGACACTAATATCTCGAATTAATTTCCACAGAGCGGTGGTAGCAGGGTCTCCGGCCTCTAGACGTTGTAAACACAAAGATGTTTTTTCCAGATATTCTGGGTGAGTGTCTAATTCTTGGTGAAATTTAATATAAATTTCAAGCAGGTGCTTCATCGAATCTGGAAGATTATCTAGCGATAACCGATCCGGTTTTCCCCAGATCTCAAAGGCGGCTAAAAGACGAGCGAATTGGGTTCCCCAATCGCCTACAAAATTAATTCGCTCGGTCTTGTAGCCTAAAAAGTCATAGATATTAGCCAGTACATTTCCAATTAGGGTGCTTCGAATGTGATGAAAGAAAAGCGGCTTTGCAATATTGGGTGAACAATATTCCAAAATAATATTTTTAGGATCTATTTGTTTCTCTGCGCCATAGCGCTCCTTTTCCTGAAAAATTTTAGAGAGGGTTTCGGTGAAGATAGATTCGGGCCTAAAGCGAAAGTTTGCATAGGGGCCTTGGGACGAGACGGTGGCAAAGGTACTTTTAAAGGATTGGCCTAATTCGATCGCTAATTTACCCGGAGCTTTATTTAGGATTTTTCCTAATTTAAAACAGGGAAGGGCCACATGCCCCATCTTTAAATCGGGAGGAGAACCGAACTCCTGAATTAGCCCTTCTGCGGTGATCTCAGGGTTTGAAAGTGCTGAGGCTAGCTCTGTCGCAAGTTTCTGTTTTAAAGTAAAAAAAGGCATGGAATTCTTGTATCGAACTATGTTTCAGACTTCAAGGGTAGCCTTTAGGATTGCAGGGATTCTATTTAGCTATTTTGAGTAAGCTCTTCAGCGACAACCAGGTGTTTTTTGAGAGTCTTTTTATTGAAACATTCCTTTAAAATTTCTTGCGCCCCTTGGAGTGTTCCTAGTGGATAGGGTAGGTCACAACGTAATGCCGGTAATAGAGAGTAGAGTCCTTTTTTCCGAGTTTGAACATGGAGAAGGGAAACCCCGTAGAGCTCTTTGGCATCTATTTCAATCTGCTTAATAATCGATTGGCGTTGCTCATCGCCATGACAGGACTCGACTCCTAATGGAATAGAAATATGTTTAAGATTCTTTAAGGCCTCTGGAAAATGTTGCTGGAATCGGCCTAAGGCCTTTCCTAAGGCTTCAGTTAATCCCTCGTAAGAAAAATTGGCACGGTGAGTAACCCATATTGTAACCGCCTGGCCAGTGAGATGAGAGGACAGGGTGAGTGGCCACATTTCCGTATCGGGTTCTGGGAGAACCTCTTCATCTAATATTATAGTCACCGGCTGAATATTATGGGGGAGTCGACAATTTTCTAATTCTAAAGTTAGTGGATAATGAAAATAGCGACTTAAAATATTTTTTGAAATTTGGCTCCAGTCTAACAGATGATTTTTAGAGGATAGATTTAACAGTTCATTAACTGTTAAATTAAGAACGAGTGATTTTGTAAAAAGACAAGGTCCTGAAGAGAGAGTGATCTTAAAAAGTTTTTCTGGAGTCTGTTCTATGGAAACCCATTCCTGTTGTTCAGAGAGTGAATAGGTTTGTAGATGACTTAGAGATGAGACAAGGCCTTCTGGATTAAAGTGGAATAGTTCTAGCGATTGCAGAGCCGCCCAGATAGTCATTTCCGGCGTGACCTTTCGAGACCTTCCTATTTGTTTCCAAAGTGATTGAGCGTAGGTGAGTAGATCGGGTTGTCGAATTAGCGCTAAGCTAATGGCCTTTCTTTCTTTAGATGAAGGGGCAGCCAGTGACTGTAAAAATCTTTCTGTTAGAGAATCGGGAAGGTCTGAAAAAAAGGAAAGAACCTTTTCAGGGCTCCATCGAAACAGCCGATCACGAGAGGCAATCTCTACTGAAAAAAAATCGTGCGCCTCTATTCCAAAGTGATGCGCTATAGGTTTTGACATTAGGACAGACGGAATTTTCTTGTTAAGACGCAGCCAGCCTAATTCAGGAGAGGTGATAGGTAATTTCTGCTCAGTTAATGAGTGAGGATATAATTGGGTAAACTCACGAAGAAGCCAAAGGCCCGCAGGCTCATTTCCCAAAACCAAAAGATCAAATTGAGGAGGTGTTTTTTGCATTCCGTTCTATGCCCAATTAAACTTTGAAGATAGTATAGATAGTTCTAAATGGAAAGGAACCCCAATGACTAAACCTCTTTTATTTTTACTGTGTCTTTTGACGTGGAGCTCCGTTCAGAGTGCGGTTCTCTCAGAGACTGGAGTGTTTCTTCTTCCCATGAACTGCTCGGAACTACTTCCTGATCCGGGGCCATTTGTGAACTATTTTGAAGCGGTGGGAAGAGGGATGGTGACCTCAAATAAAAAACTATCCAATCGTATTTTTAGAGTCCTAGCCATTCGTGAAAAAGTAACAGATGCAATGGACAGACAAAGAGATCAACATCCCATCGATATCATTATTAGAAAAACGTTATGTTTTTTTAGAGAGCAGAAGGAGCCCTTAAAACCGGTTCTGTATGATGATGAAAACTTTATTTCCTATTTAAGTGCCGCTATTTCGGAAATAGAAACGAAGGTGAATGAGGTGGTGTACCAATGGGAGTTAGACCTTGCGCAGCGCTTGGAATATGAAAAAATCATAGATAAAAACCAACAATTAATTCTATCGATGAAAAGACAGGCTGAAAAAGAGGCGGAGGCCGAGGTCAAAAAAATTGCGCAAAGAGCGAAAGCGAAAGCAAAGTTTCCATAGGGTTCAAAAAAGGACCAGGTAATTAATGAAAATAATAAAAAAAAATAGCAAAGAATCGGTTCCCAATCGGGAGTTTTTGACATCCCTTGCTAAAGGAGCTGGCGCTGTTTTAATGAAATATTTTAATAAGAAGCACCAGGTCGAGATTAAGCCTGGTGCAGGCATTGTCACCGAGGCCGATAAAGCCTCAGAGACCTACCTCTTAAAAAACATCTTTAGAAGATTCCCTAAAAGTTCGATAATTACAGAAGAAACTGGAGAGTATCTGGGGGATTCTGGGCTTTTATGGATTCTTGATCCTTTAGATGGCACCTCAAACTATGCTCATGGATTTCCCTGGTTTTGTGTTTCGATAGGGCTTTATCTCAATGGGAAACCTAAGGCGGGGGTTATTTATCAGCCCTTTACTAGGGAACTTTATTTTGCCGAGAAGGGTAAAGGGGCCTTTTTGAATGGGAAACGAATCCAAGTTTCTCAAACTGGAAAAATGGCCGAGGCCTTGTTGGGAACGGGATTTTATTACTCGAAGGGAAGATCGCTTAAGACTGAGATCGATGTTTTTTCAGAGATGAACGAACTGTCTTTAGCGGTGAGACGCCCGGGAAGTGCAGCGTTAGATTTAGCGTGTGTGGCTAGTGGAAGATTTGATGGTTTTTGGGAGAGAGGTCTCTCATCTTGGGATGTGGCAGCGGGATTTTTAATGGTAGAGGAAGCAGGTGGCACTGTGACCAACTACCAAGGAAAAAAGACCTCGATGTTTGAAAAATATTGTTTAGCAACGAATGGACGACTCCACAAACGGATGCAATCCATCGTGAGCAGAATTAAATAACTAGACCTTATAAACAAGGACGTTTCAGGTCTCATTCGGCGAGAGTCAAATGGGAAACCACTGGATTGTTCTTATTAATAGGTCCCCTCGAGGACCCCTGACCTTTGAAGAGGTTTCTACTCTTCTTAAAGATAATGTCATAAAGCGAACCGATCTTGCCTTACAAATTTCCCTAGAAAATAAAGAGAGTAAATCGGATTGGAAATTCTTGTGGCAGTATTCTGAATTTGATTTAAGAGACAAGAACGACTCAGCAGAATCATCGCCTAAAAATAAAACCCTCGAATATAATCGACGAAGTCCTTCTAATGAAAACAAACTAAAAGCTGAAATTTCTGCCATTTTGCCCGACGAAATAGCCATGATTAATCCTGAGGATCTGGTCATTAGCAATCAGCGAAATCGAATCAGAGAGGGATCCTCGCCGCTGATTTTAGGTGATGAAGGGATTAGGGAAGATATCCCCTCTGCACCGAAAGCTGAAGGCTCAGGGTGGAGATATTTAGGCTTAGGATCCTTTATGATACTACTGGCAGTATTTTATTGGAAAGGCTCTGGTTATAGGGAACCTAGTGAAGTTGAAACTTCGTCTTTATCAGAAAGGTCTATCTCAAAAGATTCTACTGTAATACCAGCTAAGACCAATCCTTCCGTGGGAAAAGAGAGTGCGCTGTCTTTAAATGATTCCACTAAGACACAATCGCTTGAATTAAATCGAGTGAAACCTCCTGGTAGAAATGAAATTTCGCTGGAGGATTATCAAAAACTAAAAGAGGAAAGAGCAGGGAAGGAACGTTTAGAGGAGGAGGATCAGCGACGAGAGAACGAAGAGGCTGCGATGGTGGCAAAGGAGGAGGAGGAGCAGGAGCAGGAGGAGACGGTGGTGGCTAATTCGGAAAGAGAGGATAATGAGGAGGTTACTGAACTACCCCTTAAGAAATCAAAAAAAACTAAGAGATCCTCTAGGGTGAGTCGAAGTCAAAAAAGGAAACTAGCAGAGGAGTCGGAAGAGGGCTCCGATAGAGAGAGAGCAACCGACAGAGAGAGATCAACCGATAGTCTTGAAAAAGAAAATGACTCTAAAGATAATAATGAAGAGCGTAACGAACCATAGGAGTTCCCTTTAAAATATGGTAGCAATCTCAGATGGAAGACAAGTTTATTGAGGCCATTTCTACTATGCTTCCTAACTACAGGAAGCACAGGTACCTTTTAGCCATTTCAGGCGGCGTCGACTCCATGGTACTTGCCGATTTAATAATACCGCTAGTGCCCTCCTCACAATTAATCATAGCCCATTTTAATCACAGAACACGCGGTGAAGAATCTGATCAAGATGCCTTTTTTGTCGAGCAATATGCGAATAAAAAAAAGGTTGCTTTTGAATTGGGTCACAGAGTGGGGAATAAAACTTCTGAGGGTGCGCTACGATTAGAACGATTTAATTTTTTTGATACCCTCATTAAAACCCATGCCCTTGACTTCGTTCTCTTAGGGCATCATTTGCAAGACCAATTAGAGACCTTTTTAATGAGGATTATTAGAGGGACCGGTCTTGATGGACTGGGTGCCATGGAGCCAAAAAATGGCGTTCTCATTCGCCCCTTATTAGGTTTTTCGAAGCAGGATTTAGAGACGGAGGCCCAGAGGAGAGGCATTGAGTTTAGAGTTGATTCAAGTAATAACACCGAAAAGTATTTTCGTAATAACATTCGCTTAAATCTTATTCCTCAATTTGAAAAGCTATCGCTCCAATACGGCGGAAAGGAGAGATGGCTTCACCGATTGACTCCTTTGCTTCAGGAAATTCGGTGGGCGAAAAAAGAATTAAATGTCAGAACAAAGAAAAAACTAATGGGCGTATGGACCGAAACCCCCTTTTGGATTCGATTACCCGCCAGTTTTTTTTACGAATTAGAGGGTCATGAGCAATTAAAGTCCTTGCGAACTATTATCTCCACCTTACAAGCTGAAACTTTGTCGGCTAAGGAGATCAAGCAATTACAAGAGGCGATTAAAAAAAATAAAAAAAACCATAGTTCGCCGGGAGTTTGCTTTAGTCGGTCCTGTGGGTTTTTATATTTTAGCAAAAACATAGAGAAACAATCCGACTATCAATTAAAGTTTCAAGTTAATGGGAATTTAGTTGAGTGTGCACCCCTTGGGTTAATACTGAAGTTTAAGGGCCCCCAAAAAGGGGTGGAGTGGCGTCAATATCGGCCTGGAGATAGGTTTTGCGGAAAGAAGGTAAAAAAATATTTCCTTAAAAAAAGGATCCCAAGACCTGAACGCTTTTTAATTCCTATCTTAGCTAGGTGTGATTCTAATGAGGTGTTGTGGCT
>JABMMY010000283.1 GCA_013205415.1 Deltaproteobacteria bacterium | reverse complement strand
CCTCCGATCTCTCAGTCCGGTACTCACAAACCTTTACCTACCTCAAAAACCCCAGTGCCCATCGGAAAGCCCTTACCGCCAAGAGCCGTTACTTTAAAGGTAGATCTTCAAGATAGTTTTAAGAGTCTTCTAGAGGAGGACGGTGACGATGAGTTGGGTTTAGATTTAGAACTAGTAACCAATGCTCAGAAAAAAACAGGATAATTTAAAATTTTTTTTTCAATGAGGTTGTTTAATAGAGCCGCAAAAAATCTGAGCCATCAGAAAAGCCTGTTTCCAAAATGATAGCTCTCCAGCCCCTCCTGTTTTTTTCCGGTTATAGAAATTAATCACAGATTAACACTTCCATTTGACGCACTAATAAAGCCGGGTATACCTTTACAGCCATGATAATCCAAAATACAGACAATCTAATTTCCCTAGCAAAATATATCGATCACACTTTACTTAGGCCAGAGGCTAATGAGGCAGAGGTTTTGAAATTATGTGATGAAGCCCTGACCCATGCCTTTAGGACGATTTGTGTAGAGGCCAAGTGGATACCTCTTGTGGCGATTAAATTAAAAGGGTCTGAGGTCTTGCCCATCACTGTGATCTCCTTTCCCCATGGAAATGATACGACTGAAAAAAAATATCAAGATACTTTAGCGGCGGTACAAGCAGGAGCCAAGGAGATAGATGTCGTTCTTAATCGGCAACTACTTGCAAAAACAGATTACGCTGCGGTTTGGAATGACCTACACCAAGTGGTAATAGCGGCTGGAAATATTCCAGTTAAGGTCATTCTTGAAACTAGTGAACTCTCAAATTCTGAAAAAAAAATAGCCTGTGCTTTAGTGAAGGCAGCAGGAGCTAAATTTGTAAAAACATCTACCGGCTTTTCAAAATCGGGAGCGACAGAGGATGATATTAGGCTAATGCGACAAATTGTGGGCCCTGAATTTGGAGTTAAAGCTAGTGGCGGCATTCGCTCCTATGAAGATGCGATAAAAATGGTGAGGGCGGGAGCCACTCGTTTAGGCACCTCAGCCTCGGTTGCGATTGTTCAAAAAGAGGCCGGTGTGGCGGGGGCTTATTAATTGAATCAAGGCACCTTTAAAAGAGTTATTGTTTTAGTGGCCGATGGTTTGGGAGTCGGAGCTGCCCCCGATGCTAAGGACTATGGTGATGAAGGCTCTAATACCTTAGGTCATATTGCGAGCCATTTAGGGGGAATTAAACTTCCTAATCTAGAAAAATTAGGTCTTGGAAATTTGGGCAACTTTAAAGGGATCAGCCAGGTTAAAAATCCCTTAGCCATCGTGTCTCGAATGGCTGAAAAAAGTAAAGGCAAAGACACCACAACAGGTCACTGGGAGTTAGCCGGTCTCGTTACAGAAACTCCCTTTCAATTATTTCCCAACGGATTTCCAGAGGAATTAATTAAACAATTTATTTTAGAGGCCAAAATTCCAGGTGTGATTGGTAATAAAGCCGCTAGCGGCACACACATCATTGAGGAGCTTGGCGAGACCCATTTAAAAACAGGAAAACCTATTCTTTATACCTCTGGGGATAGTGTGTTTCAGATAGCGGCTCATGAAGAGATATTTGGTCTTGAGCGATTATATGAAGTGTGTGAGATCGCCAGAAAAATTACGATGCCTTACCAGATTGGGAGAGTGATTGCTCGTCCTTTTGTTGGGCTTTCTGCTAAACAGTTTAAACGAACCGAACATCGTAGAGACTACGCAACGAATCCTCCTCTGAATTGCTTAGATGTTTTACAAACTCACGGCATTCCCGTTTTAAGCGTGGGTAAAATTGATGATATTTTTGCTCACCGAGGAATTACATGCGGTAATCATACGGGAAATAATCCCGATAGTTTAAAAGCTACCTTAGATTTCATGCAGAAAAATCGAGGAGAGCAGGCCTTTATTTTTACTAATCTTGTCGATTTTGATCAGCTATATGGCCACCGAAGAGATCCTAAGGGCTATGCAAATTCTCTTGTCGAGTTGGATACCTTTTTTCCTGAAATCTTGAAAGAGCTTACCGAGGATGATTGCCTGATGCTCACCGCAGATCACGGTTGTGATCCTACTTTTAAGGGATGTGACCACACTAGAGAATTTGTCCCTTTACTGGCCTATTCTCCTGGGTTCAAAGGGGAAACTCTTCCAGACAGAGATTCCTTCGCCGATGTAGCGGCCTCTATTTTAGAGGGCTATCAAATTTCTAGAGATCAACTCCCTCTCGAGGGGAAAAGTTTTTTATGCAAGCCAAAGAGATAATCATTAAAAAACGGCAGGGGGAGGCGAATTCTAAGCAGGAATTTATCTTTCTTATCGAAGGTTTTTTGAGGGGAGAGATTAAAGATTATCAATTGGCCTCCTGGTTGATGGCTGTGTTTTTAAAGGGAATGACAGAGGTAGAGCTTTCTCAATGGACCGAAGTTATGTGGAGGTCGGGAGTGACCCTCCCTCGCTCAAAAGAATCTTTAGCGGCCAAGGAAAAATATTGGTTAGACAAACATAGTACGGGTGGAGTTGGAGATAAAACCTCCTTAATTCTTATTCCTTTGGTAAAAACGATCTCCGAAAAATATCTTGGTAAGGCGCAAATAGAGATTCCAATGGTATCGGGTAGAGGACTAGGTCACACCGGAGGCACACTCGATAAACTGGAATCCGTTTTAGGATTTCAAACTCGTATTGAAATTCCCGCAGCCATGGAGCTGATGCAAAATCAGGGTTTTTTTATGATGGGCCAAACGGATGCTATAGCACCTGCGGATCGATTGATCTACTCATTGAGAGACGTTACAGGAACTATCGAGAGCATTCCTCTGATTGTTTCTAGTATCATGAGCAAAAAACTTTCGGAAAATCTAAATGGTATTATATTTGATGTAAAAACAGGGCTTGGGGCCTTTATGCCTACCCCAACAGAGGCCAAACTTTTAGCTGAGGGATTATTATCGGTCGCTAAAAATCAAGGGCTAGATGCGGTGGCCCTTATTTCTAGAATGGACGAGCCTTTGGGTAAAAAAGCCGGGAATTTTTTAGAGATTGAAGAGTCTGCCGATTTTTTAAAAGGATTACGACGAGACTCCGCCCTTGAAGCCTTAGTAGTAGAAACCGCTAGCTGGATGATTTTCTTAGGAGCTAGAAAAAAGATTTCTGTGAATGCGGCTAAAGAGTGGTGTCGGGAGATTATTGAAACTGGAGAGGCTTACCCCCTATTTAGAAAAATGTTTGAGTCTCAAGGTGGAGATTTTACTGGGTTTGAAGCCGCTAGAGAACTATTTCCTGGGAAATATTTAACCTATGATTTTCCTGCTGAAAAAACAGGACAGATATCTTTAATGCACGCTAGAGATTTCGGAGTGCTTCTTGTCGAATTGGGTGGAGGAAGAAAAACTACAGAATGCCAAATTGACAATAAAGTCGGATTCGAATTTTTTAAAAAAGTAGGTGATTCGGTAGTTCAAGGCGACCCTTTACTTCGAGTGTATTATCGAGACCCAAAAGAATTAAATGAAATTAAGGCTGTTTTGGAAAGGGCGGTCAAAATTAGCACGAATGAATTAGGACTTAAAAAAATAGAGTCTGTGGTGATGGAGAT
>JABMMY010000022.1 GCA_013205415.1 Deltaproteobacteria bacterium | reverse complement strand
GAGCAGATGCAGCCAAGGTCAAATCATTTTACCGTGAGGTGCTATTAGAAATGCAGCTTCATGGAAGTTTTTCTCAGACTTTAGTATTTTTTGATCAAGTATCTCGTACCAAAAGGATCATGAATGTTGAATCTGTAAAAATGGTACCGGCGCAAGAAAATGGAATTACCCTGGGGTCGGCCAATCAAACTAATCCCATTGTTTCGACGGTACTTTTTAAAACCTATAGGTTCTCTGAATGAAGGCATTATTAGCACATTTTTTTTGGGGGATATTTTTGCTTTTGGGATCTATTGTTCTGGGGGATTCCCAAGATAAAAAGGTAAACACCCTGTATAATCCATTAGGAAAAAGGGATCCCTTTAAAATGCTTAGTAGTACTAAAGGGGGCCGTACCGTTTCAGCTATTTACCCTACAGAGAAATATAATTTAAACCAGTTAAGCTTAAAGGCCATTCTTAGGTTCGGAGGCAAAAGTCGAGCAATGATTGAGGCCCCAGATGGGCAATCTTTTATTATTTACGAAGGGGAAACTATTGGTAGGGAACGGGCTACTCTGAGTAGGATTCTTAAGACAGAGATTATTTTTACTCAACAAACTTTTAACTATCTGGGCACCTCTAGTCTTTCAGAACTAGTGTTATCGTTACCGATCGAAGAGGACAAAGAGCTTGAGGAAGAGAAAAATGAGCAAGGCAAAGGAACTAAGGTCGCACCTAGCAAGAGAGCTCAGAAAAACAACAAAAATAGTCCCAATGCAGATTTACCACAGGGTACCGACGGTACCAATATTAAGAATACCGTGCAAAAGGTATTAGACCGACCGAATGAGTTAGAAGCTCAGTTTGATGACATTATAGGTAAGGGCACGAAATAGTATTTAACCCGATGACTTATTGGGAAGGAAAAGACCATGTTTTATTTAAAAACAAGAGTAAATACCCAAAGGATATTTGTTCCTTTGATGGGGATTTTTCTGATGATAACCCTCTCATTAATTCAGCAAAAAGAGGGTACTGCTGCTGGAATAAAAACCTTGAAACCCATTGCGAAGGTTACCAATGAAAGAGATTCTGATTTAGATTCCTTGCAGGACCTTGAAAAGGCTATGGTAGTAGAAAAAAACAGCACGGGTGAGGAAAACAAAAAAACACCGAAGTTCAGTCCTAAGTCTCCAATTAAAAGAACTGTGCAAAGTGAAACGATCGATAGTAAGGATGAAATCCCAGTAGATAATTCCAATGCGACTCCATCTAAAGCTGAAGGAGCTTTAGGAGAGACAGATTTCCCTGAGATTGATAACGATTTTAATGTCACCGATAAAAAGGCGAGAAGAATAACTGTAGAGGATCCTGAAC
The DNA here is from genome assembly GCA_013205415.1 of Deltaproteobacteria bacterium. Taxonomy (GTDB): domain Bacteria; phylum Bdellovibrionota; class FAC87; order UBA2466; family UBA2466; genus UBA2466. Next base: position 2,622 of record JABMMY010000022.1, on the reverse strand, counting down.
TAGAAATTCCCAATAATGAAGACAGGCAAGAAACGGTAACTACAAAACCCATTGTAACGGTCCCCCAAATTAAGGAGGCCCAGATTACCGTAGCTCCCATTGTGGAACAGAAATCTGAATTAAAGGCTGAAATTACAAATTTAGAATTTAAGATGGAGGGCGATATTTCTCGTGTGTCTGTGACCTCAAAAAGTAAATTGCGATATCGCGAAATAAAAAACATACCTATGAAGCAGTTAGTATACCTATTTGAGAATGTTTTCGTTCCGGAAAGACTGGAGCGAGCCTATGATACCAGTGAGTTTGTTAGCCCTGTAGCTCTGTTCACACTTTTGCAGGTGCCAAAAAGCAGGGTACCCATGGCTAAGCTGATTATCCAATTACGTGAAGATAAGGTTCCTGTCATCACTAACACCGAGCGAGGCATGTTTATCGATTTTCCGGCGCCAGATGATAGCGGAGAGTCACGAGCCGCTTTAGGAGATGAAAACAAAGAGGTCCTAGCACTAGAAAGTGATTACTCAGTTAATCAATCATTTTCAGGTAAGCCTATTGAAAGGCTTGAGATAAAAAATACCGATATTCAAGATGTCATTCGACTCATTGGCAGAAGTAGTGGTTACAATATTGTGATCGGTGAGGATGTGACCGGCAAAATAGGGTCTGTAAGCCTTGAAAATATCCCTTGGGACCAAGCTTTTGCATTGGTACTGCAAAGTAAGAAGTTGGGTTACATTCGACAGGGAAATGTTCTCCGCGTGGGTACTCTAGCCTCCTTAAAAGCTGAGAAGGATGAAATCGCCGCTGTAGAGATCTCTAAAATTAAGGCCGAGCCCATTCGAACCGTATTGATCCCTATTAGTTATGCCAAGGCTTCAGAGCTAGCACCTAAGGGCAAGGCACTCATGACAGAGCGGGGTACTATCGAGGTTGATGATCGCTCAAATAGTGTCATTGTGAGAGATGTCGACCGTGTCATAGGGAAACTACAAAAATTATTTGCAATGTTGGATACTCAGCCACCTATTGTCGCCGTTTCAGCAAAAATAGTGGAGATGAAAACAAGTTTAAGTCGAAGCATTGGCATAAATGTTCTCAATCTTGGTAATATCACTGGACTAGATGGGGTTTCTGCACAGTTCCAACCGGGTAACATCGGGCCTAGTCTCATTAACATTAAGGCACCCGACTTTTTAAAGCTAGATGCACAAATAGGATTGTCTGAGCTAGATGGCGAGGTAAAGGTATTGGCAAATCCTTCGGTATCCGTCAGCCAAAATCAAAAAGCAGAAATGAAGCAGACCCTTTCTACTACTATTGTTGCTGCCGGAGGTGGGATCGGGGCTGCAGCTAGTTTTCTTACCGTGGATGCAAATTTATCTCTAGAGGTCACTCCGATTGTGTCGGGGGATGGGTCTATTTCAATGACCGTCAACGTCAAAAATGATGTTGTTCAACCAACCGGAGGGGCTAATTTTTCTGTTGATAAAAGAAGTGTTCAAACCCAAGTTTTACTAGAAAATGGAGATACCGCAGTTATTGGCGGCGCTTTTCAGAGCACTATAAATAAGAATCATGATGGCATCCCTGGATTAATGCGACTTCCACTTATAGGCATGCTTTTTTCATCTCGAGGAATGCTAGAAACAAAAAATGAAATTCTAATTTTTCTTACAGCAAAAATTTTAAACACTGAAGAATCCTTCAAACGAACTTTTTAGTTTCGAGAAAGCAAGAAAGGTAACTACACATGATAGAGATACTCCAATGGAGTCTTAATCTAGTTATTATAGGTTCTCTAATTTGGCTTTGGCTTGAGCGTAAAAAGTCTATCCAAGATAACTCAGATACAAAACTCAATGAAGCCATCGGTCAATTAGAGGTCCGACTGATTAATTGGCAGACCGAGTTCCAGAAATACGAAGAGGTTTTTCAAGAAAAACTCAAAGCTATGGAGGTTATTTGCGAACAGGCTAATAGAATATTGAAAAGTAGTAGAGCTACTCTGGGTAGTTTTCCTTTAACCCAAGAGGAGAGTGAATTAAAAGAGGCGATGAATCAGCTTATCGAAAAAGATCAGATCCCATCGATAGCCCATTTAGAAAATACAAAATTAAGAATTCAAAAGGAGTCATCTATTGATTTAAAGACTCTTCTGAGAGGTCAATTAGCCTAAAGGTCACCCGTAATAGTATAAAAAAACATCTTTTATCGTATCCTTCCTACCTAATCGCTCCCGCCATTAGTTTAAAAAGAATAATGTTGACAGAGTGGGTCAGTAAGCCAAAAATACAATTTGAATCGGTAGTGTTTGGTTGTGGCTCAGAATATCTCCTGATGTATTAAGAGACTCTGTGAACGAGCACATTCTGATGGCTTGGTTAACTCAATTATTAAGACAGTTAAAAATCTTCTTTGGGGGAAACAAAGGAGGGTTTTTAGTCTTAAATATTGTGATTTCCAGGAAAACAAAACAGCAAAAAACACCTTTCAGGTTGGGGGTAAAAATGGAGAAGGCTAAAATCATTAAACGGTATCAAAACCGAAAACTCTACGATACAGACGCGAGTTGTTATGTGACGCTTGATGAGATCGCAGAAATGATCCAGCAAGGGGAAGAGG
>JABMMY010000282.1 GCA_013205415.1 Deltaproteobacteria bacterium | reverse complement strand
AGCATCGCCTCCGTGCTTTTTCCTCCCGTTCCTCGCTCTGGCCAAGCCTCTTGTAAAATCTTAATGCTTTAGGTCATGAAAGAGGTCTGGTTCGTAAAAGTTGAGATATGAAATTTTCTAAAGCTAAAAAAGCTCGTCCTTCCATGGGAATTCTGATCTCCCTTTTAGGCTTTTTTGTAATTTTTGAAATGAGCCCACCCGTTTTATTCCTGAGGCTGGCACCACGCTTTAATCCCGCTCTAGTTTTTTGTAAAAGGCTCTCGGTAAATCTTAAATGTTTTTGCAGCTCTATTCGCAGAGAGATGGTTTCTATGGAGCTAGCCTTTTCTAAGGTTCTTGCAATGATAGCATTCATCCAATCTAAAAATAGCTCTGAGACAAACAGGGAGGCTCTTTCTAAAATAATAGCGTCCTGCTGAGTCTCTTTTTTAAAAAGAATGACATTATTTTGCGGTAATAAAAGTCCGAAAAAAGCTGAGGTAAAAAGGGCGGTACTTTGCACCCCAGTTTCAAGGAGAGTCTTTAACTTTCCCTTTAGAGATTTTTGATTTAAATCGTGAAGAGCAGAGATGAGAACTGTTTTTGCTTGATTAAACGTCACGGTGATTTGGGTCGAAGGAATTCCCTTGGCCGTTTTTTCTTGAAAAAGTTTAGCCCACAGTATCTGACCCTCTGTTTCAATTGTGTGATTGAGAAGTTGACTTAATTCTCTAAGAAGGTCTACCTCTCTAAGTGTTTCTGTGGTGAGGGATGTCTTTTTCATCTACTCTTTTTTTAACAGTTCCGCTAAGGTAATGACAAATGAATAAGGAAAAAGTTGGTTATTTGATCATTAATCTTGGCACTCCGGCGAGTCCCTATCCAGAGGATGTGAGAAATTACCTAGCCCAGTTTTTAATGGATCCCGAGGTGATCGATATTGCCTATCCCCTTAGATGGATTCTTGTTAAATTATTAATTTTAAAAAATAGACCTTTGCAATCTTCAGCCCAATATCAATTAATTTGGACCGACCAAGGCTCTCCCCTTTATTTTCACACGAGAGCACTCACCGATAAGGTAAAACAACGATTAGAGGGGGTAGCCGAAGTTGAAATGGCGATGCGCTATGGAGAACCTTCAATTGCTAAGGGCTGTGAAGCCCTACTTTCTAAAAATTGCACAAGAATTGTCGTGTGCCCACTTTATCCCCAGTACTCCTTAGCGGCGACAGAATCTTCTCTCATTGCCGTAAGGCAGGTAATGAAGGGGCTTAGAAAAAGTATTCCCGTTGAGTCTGTTTCTGCCTTTTACAAGGAGGATTCGTATCTCTCTGCCGTGGCTAAAATTAGTCAGCGCTATTTAAGAGATGAGCCGTTTGATATGGCGATTTTTAGTTTTCATGGTCTACCCGAGAGACAGGTTAAAAAAACCGACTCGACAAAACAATATTGTCTTCAGATCCAGGATTGTTCTCTTTCTGTTAATGCGATTAATTCGAATTGTTATCGAGCGCATTGTTTTTACACTGCAAAAAAACTGGCTGAAAAACTAAATATTCCGGAAAGCCAATATCGTGTGGCCTTCCAATCACGTCTTGGCCGCACCCCTTGGATTAAACCCTATAGCGATGAGCTTTATCGAGAGCTACCGAAATTAGGTGTGAAGAAGATTGTGGTCCTGTGCCCCTCCTTTGTCGCCGATTGTTTGGAAACATTAGAGGAGGTGAGTGTTAGAGGTCAGGAGGAGTTTATAAAACATGGGGGTGAGAAGTTGACACTCATTCCCTCTTTAAATGCAGAGCCTGAGTGGGTAGATGCTTTGTTGGAACTACTTGATAAAGCTCCACGAGAAAAATTGTAATGGCTAGATTTAAAAGCCACATGCTATTAGTGAAGTCGATGAGTCTCCTTCTTTTGATTGCAGGTGGGGTTCACTTAATCTCTCCTGAAGTATTTCTTCCTGCGATGCCCCCCTACCTACCGTTTCACCTACCTCTTATTTATTTTACAGGTATTTTAGAGTTGATGGCGGCAGTAGGCCTCGTTATTAAAAAATATCGACGAGTTACCGGGTTTTCTTTGGTAGCCTATTTTATTGCCATTCTGCCTGCGCATTTTCATATTGCGATACATTCGGTGAGTCTGTTTGGGATTACAGATCCTGTTGTGCTATGGGGCCGATTGGTATTTCAATCTGTTTTAATCTACGGAGCCTATCGGATAGCAAATTATGAGTGAAAAAAAAGAGAATTTAAATGTGTTAGGAGGTCCCCTTCAATCTTGTTGTGGCACTCATCGCACCGGATATTACCGAGATGGTTTTTGTCGGACTGAGGAGGATGATTTAGGCCGTCATGTGGTGTGTGCCATGATGACACAGGAGTTTTTAGAGTTCTCCTTTAGCCAAGGTAATGATCTCATGACCCCACGTCCCCTTAATGAGTTTCCCGGTTTAAAAGAGGGGGATCAGTGTGCCTGTGTGTTCTGAGATGGATTGAAGCACTAGAGGCAGGAAAGGCCCCTCCAGTAGATCTGCTGGCAACGCATGAATCGACGTTAGAATTTGTTTTGTTAGAGGATCTTAAAAAACACGCACTGCTTTCGTAAGACTTAATACCTGATCCCTTTGCCTGGGGTAATTCTGATTAAAAAGGGGCTGAGAGGCGGGGTGGGAAGGGTGGGGTGAGTTTGCTAGGAGCGGCGGAGCCATAAAGTCAGCCTAAAGAAGCTACCCTAAGACAGTTGCCAATAGGTCGTATT
>JABMMY010000281.1 GCA_013205415.1 Deltaproteobacteria bacterium | reverse complement strand
GAATGGAATAAAGTGGATGAACAACCTCAAGAAAGAATAAAAGGTGCATGGAAGCCTAAAGAAGATGCTTTTATCGACGAGGAAAGGCCTTTTATTGGAAATCCTTTTTATCATCCACATGGTGACTTTGATCGGTTGGTAAAATCAATTAAAGATCCCGTCGAACACTTGTTTTTGACTGAAAAAAATATTGAACGAATAGATCTAGATAAGAAAACTGTGCTTTGTAAGGATGGAACGGAGTTTTATTTTGAATGCATCGCTTGGTGCTCTGATCTTAGAGCGTTATTAAGTGCTGTTAATTTGTCCTCGAAGGTTAACTTGAAAAAGGCTCGAAAAAACGACGATTTTCAAGGTGGAATTCATCTTGAAATGAAGCTCAGTAAATCCCTTACACCCTTCCTAAACTCAATGATTTTACCCTTCCGTTATAAAGATCATAAACTGAGGGCTCTTGGCCTTAGAGATTTATCAACCCTATCGGAGGAAAACACACATAGGATCCAATGGCTTGTTTTTTTAGACCGGGAACTATCGGAGGATCGAGAGGAGGTTGCTAAGGTGATTCGTGCCCTAAAACGGGAACTTCAAAAGGAGTTTCCAGAGATTAAGAATAGCCTGCTTAAAGAAAAAATTATATTTCAACCTAAGATGGATAGTTTCACACCTTTTGAGGTGAAAGGACTTGAGCTGTTTCCTGGAGTCTTCTATGTGGGGCCAGAAGTGCACCTAGCGGATGCCATGGCCAATGGTTCCCCTTTGGATGTAACCATCGATAACTGCAAATGGTTTCAGATGGGACTTACTCAGGCGACAACAACTATTGAATCCGCCTGAATACCTGTGTATGAAGAAAGCAGGGAATAGGGCAGACTCATCTAAATAAGCGATTTTAAGTGACTACGTTTTGAAAGGAATAAATGGGGGAGAAAACAAAACTCGAAGCCACTCCGAATCTATTCCATTACTTTGATTATCGTGAATATCTACAAGACTATTATTTGTTCCACAAAAAAAGAAATACTGCCTACAGTTATCGTTTATTTGCAAGAAAAGCAAAACTAGGCTCCCCTAACTACTTAAAACTTGTAGTCGACGGAAAAAGAAGAATCACAGATAGAACTTTGTTTCAGTTTGCTAGAGGCTTGGGTCTTTCTAAAGACGAAGAGAAGTATTTTCGTGAACTTGTGATGTATCAGGAGGTCTCTGATCCCGATAGCAAAGAGATTCACTTACGATCTTTACTCAAGTATCAAGAAAAGCAAAGAACTCCCACCCCCTTAAGAGCTGAACGAATTAAGTTTCTTCTGGATTGGCACCACGGTGTGATTCGTGAACTTATTAATATGAAGGACTTCAGTGAAGTTCCTGGATGGATTGTAAAACGACTTGGGAATAAGATTACCGAAATACAGGCTAAAGAAAGTTTAGAACTTTTGATTCGGCTTAGAATTTTAGTGAGAAATCAGAGCGGAGTTTTAGAACAGCAGGAACCGCTTTTAACTAGCTCTGATGAAGTTCCTTCGCATGTTTTGAGGAGCTTACATAGGACATTCTTGCGAAAGGCTATTAACTCAATTTTTTCAGTTCCAATGGATAAAAGAGAGCTCTCAGGACTAATTTTGTCGGTCCCCAATCATCGAATGAAAGAACTTAAAGACGAAGTCAAAGAATTCAGAAAAAAATTGAACAGAAAATATGGTTTAGATAAATTGGCCGATGATGTTTACTATGTGGGCCTTTACGTATTTCCCGTAACCCAAGGATTAAAAAATAATGATGAACAAAAATTCAATTAATTTAATCGTTTTTGGATTTATTCCTCTACTATTAATTCCCGTTATTGCTTTTTCTGGATTTGAAATTGGAAATGGCCGAAAGGTTATTAAAAACACCCCGGGCCAATATCAATTAATCGTACCCGAAAGCCTCGAGGTTGGTTTTTCTAGTAAGTTCACAGAGGCGATTACCCCACTATTTGAAGGAACACCGAGAGCGAAACTACAGATTAATATTATTAAAGATGAGAAAATCGCTACCTATTCTGACCTGATTTCCAGCACATCAGAAAGTAATTGGAATAGTTGCTCATTAGCGGGATTTCAGGGAATTAAAAATGAGGTTATTTTACCTACACGACTTCACCAAATTGAATATCGGCTTTTTTATAAAGAGTTTCAGGTGATTGTGATTAATATAGAGGGAATTCCTAGCGAACTGCCCGCATCTCCTTTTGAAAAAATTCAAAAATCTTTAGATAGTTTTAAACTAAGTGGCCAATAAAATATATTGGCACCTATTTTCTACCCATTTAAATACTAAGTGATGAGGCCCCTTTGACTTTGGTTTAGAGAAGATCATAACGGGGGTTTATTCACATTCACGACTCCGCTCAAGTACAAGTGATAGACACACTTTTATGCTAAATCGAAAACAATCCTGAATAGGTCCAGGTACTAACAAACAAAAGCCCCCTCACCTGAGGAGGTGACGGGGCTTTTAAAATAATTACTTTACCTAAAACTATTCTTTAACAACCCAAACCTTAGTATTTGCAATAACTTCATCAAACACTCGAATGGGTACGGTATAAACGCCTAACGCCTTAATAGCGTCAGTAAGAAGGATATCTTTTTTATCAATAACAAAACCTTCACTATTAAAAGCCTTTTCAATATCTTGAGTAGTAACAGAACCAAATAACTTATCATTTTCACCGACTTTTTTGGCGATGGAACAAGATATCTTTTCTAGTTTTGCTTTTAAGGTTTCTGCTTCTTTTAAACGCTTTGCACGCTTTGAATCCAATAGACGCTTTTCATGCTCAAACTCCTTTAAGTTTGTTCCGGTAGCAGGAATCGCTAAGTTTCTAGGTAGTAAATAGTTTCTGGCATAGCCAGCCGCTACATTTACGATAGTACCCGCTGTACCAAGATTACTAAGATCCTCTCTTAATATTACTTTCATGTTTGTTCCTCCAAATTAATAGGGAGTATCTGTGGTGAGATCCCCCTTTTTTTTCTTAATAACCAAGGGCTCATCACACCCATACCCACTAAGGCATAGAAACCCAGCAAAACAGCCACACAATAAATAAAGGTTCGAACACCACGTCTAACCCCTCTTTGTGCTAATAAAACAGATAAGCAAATAGACCCTTGAACAAACATAAATCCGCTCAAAACTCTAAACAATCCGCCAACAACAAAACGATATTCAGAGGTCACAACTACAGAAGCTGCGAAGAATATAGAAAAAGCCATCGTAAAAACTATAGGCAATCTAAACGATTTCAGTGCTTTTGAAGAATAGGGGCTTGCCTCTTTTACCCAACCAAAATGAGCCGCAGCCCCAATCGCTATCCAAACAGATAATAATGAAGCCGATAAATATAAAAAAGGACCTTCATAAAGAATTAAATCCTGAACCAAGGACCAATCGATCGCTTTATCTAAAACATTGGACGTTTTTAACTGGGCTATCAAATTTCCAACCCAACGAACCCAATAATCTCCAATTTTTATATTCTCTGTGAAAGAGGCCCACAACAAACACCCCACAGCAGTGAATAACGCTACCGCTAGCGATTGAAAAAAAACATGAAGAAGTTTTGTTTCTTTGCTGAGACTATCTGCAACAACAAGCCCAAAAACAAAGCCAATTACCACTTGAGGCAAAGAGACCTCTAAAAAAAGAAGGGCTAAAATAGCCCCACCTAATCCAGCAAGTTTTGACCATGGATTAGTAAAACGACAATGAGAGAAAACCATCACCATAGGCGCAAACACCCATGTAGCTATTCCTACTGAAACTAAAAACATCTGTGAAATCAGGGCAAAAACATCCACCGATTTCACTTCGGTTTTATCTGGTTTGTCGTTTACTAATTGCATTTTTTTCTAGTTCTGTACTGACGAATAAAGAATAAATGCTAAATGTCGTGAACGTTTGATTGCCGTCGCCAAATCTCTTTGATGAGGAGCACAGTTGCCAGAGATTCTTCGTGGAACTATTTTCGCTCGTTCAGTAATAAAAGAACTAAGGGTTACCTTATCTTTGTAATCCATAAAAAAACCGGACTCAGTACAAAAACGACACCCTTTGCGCTTTTGAAAACCCCGTTTATCCCCACCGCGATCACCGAAGTCTCCGCCCCTGTCTCCTCGGTCTCCTCGGTCTCCTCTATCGCCTCTGTCCATTCCTCGATCATTATTTTTGTTTTCGAATCTTTTCACTTTATCCTCCAAATATTTCTAAAATAACTTTAACTTCGTTAATTCGACTACCAGACCTGCTGGTATATGCTCTTTGGTATAAATGACCTTGAATATTTACCGTCATTCCAATCTTGAGCTGCCCCTTCAAGTCCTCTGCTAGTCTATCGGAAACTACAACCTCGTAATATCCGACCGATTCTTTTGAGTACGCCTCTTGCCCAACAGCTAGAGTGAACTCTAATAACGCTAACCCAGATGGGCTGTACTGAAGCTGTCCAACTCGACTTATCTTGCCGGCTAGTTGAACCCTATTCAATTTAATCCACGTAAAATAGGGTTAGCGTCGATTAAAATCTTAGTACATTCTGTCGCGTTTTTTCTGTTCTCTGAACTCACGATTTTTCCTGTGTTCCTCTTCAGCTAATTGAATTTGGTTTTTTATTTTAGCGAAGTCATAGTCAGCAGGCTGCGCTACGGTCAAAAAACGAATAACATCATCAGTAATTTTGAACTGACGCTCGATCTCTTCAACAACTCCACCCTTACCTGTATAAACGATAGTGGAATAACGACCCGATCGCTCTTTTTTAATTTCATAGGCCAACTCCTTGATTCCCGAGTCGTCTCGAACTTTAAGAGTTCCCTGAAACTTAGCAATTACGGCATCAATTTTCTGGTGAAATGTTTGAACGTCGGCATCAACTACGCCGGGTCTCAAAATATAGGTGGTTTCATAGGTATAGGAGCTTGGATAAGACATTTTCTTCCTCTCGGTCAGTGGCTTACTATAAGCCCCAGGCCCCAAAGCTATCTTTGGGACAAGGATGACACAACTGGGTATGACGTATCAGTAATGGGGGTGGTTTACAACTCAAAATCTAATAGCGGGGGGCTGTCGATGGATTGTAAGGATTCTCCCACAACCCTAGAGCTTTGTTCAGTGAGGCATTGGGTAATTGAGCCAATTAAGGAGTCCCACGGGCAAAGGGGCCTGTGGCCCTCCCTTAGAT
>JABMMY010000280.1 GCA_013205415.1 Deltaproteobacteria bacterium | reverse complement strand
GTTTATGGGATGGCTCTTTTTAGCGACGGCGGTGTATTTTCAACTAAGCCCTACATCTGTGGTTCAAATTATTATAGAAAAATGGGACCCTTTAAAAAAGGGCTCTGGTGTGATGGGGTTGACGGCCTCTATTGGCAATTTATTGAAAAGCACAAACAATTTTTTTTGAAAAATCCCAGGCTCTCCATGATGGTGAGGCTATTAAGTAAAATGGATGGGTCTCGCAAAAAACATATATTTGCAGAAGGAAATAAATTAAGAGCTCGGCTCACACAAGAGGGTTGATATGGTGTTCTCTAGGATGGTTTTCAAAGAGGGTAGTTCTTAGAATGGCCTATTTATCTTTCGTAGCAAAGGTCATTAGACTTAGTTCGAGATGTTTGAGAGACCTAAAAATTTCATTAGTCATATTAGGGATGGTTGGAATAGGGTATCCAGAACTCGAAATTATTTACAATTACAATGAGAGTTTTAATGATCTGTTCTAAAATAGCGCAATCGAAGTTTAAAAAGATAGGGATTAAGTTTTTAACCAATCTAGCTTTACCTGGTTTATCGATCTTTGTGGGGCCAGTTCACTCTGGAGTTGATTTCTAAATGCTTTTTTTGAATTCAGTTATTATTTTTGTCAGCCTTTCATTTTTTATTTACGGCGCTACGTGTATTTGGAAGCCCTACATGAAAGATGAATTTAACCGCTACGGCCTGGCTCGGTTTCGAGTTCTTGTGGGTAGCTTACAACTTATAGGCGCCTTTGGATTATTGCTCGGATTAAAATGGACAGGGTGGTTAGTGGTGGCATCGGGAGGGCTAGGTGTTTTAATGCTTTTAGGTTTCATCGTGAGATTGAAAATTCACGATGGGCTCTGGCTTTCACTGCCTGCGTTTTCCTATATGGCTCTCTGTTTTTATATTTTTAGAAGTTACTTCTTGTAGGTCACGAGGCACCTTCGGATAGGGCGATTGCCAGAGCAATCTAAGGAAGTAGGCATAAAATTTAATACCTGGCCCCGCCTAATGGGTAGACCCGCTCTATTGGATCTCTTGGCATAGTTGAAATTTCAGATCAGAAATTCTGTTTTTAGATCAGGGATATAATGATACATTAGATTACATTTGAATTTGTAAATTTAAAAAAAACTAACAACTTCTGTGAGGAACTATCGTGATTATTTTACCATCGGTTATTAATATATTTATTGCGACGGCGATCTTTTTTGTGTGGGTTATCCGATATGACAATATTATTCTTGAATTTAAAGAGTTTAATCTTCCACATTGGATACGTGATCTAACGGGAATAATTAAATTAAGTTTTGCAGCCATGCTTGTCATTGGTGGACAGGACGCCCATTTAAAATTATTAGGAGCTCTAGGAATTGCCGGATTGATGGGATGCGCTCAGGTAGTGCACCTACGGACTGGCACCACAATATTTCGAAGGCTGCCATCCCTAGTTCTTCTGGTTTTATCATTAGTTTCTGCATTCTATAGTGCGAATAGCTAGATTCCCTGTAAATATCGACGAGAAAATGGACCCTGAAATTGAAGGGTCCTCTTTCTTTTTTTTTACATAAAGAGAGATCAAAAAAATCTTCGGTGTTTTAAGAAATAATCACATACAAACCCTAGTCTTTAATTATAATAATAGGGAAAAGAATAGATTGCGATTGAGGCCCATGTTGAGTTGCAATGTAGCTTAAACCCTATTAGAGAGCTCAGAAAAAAAGCCAAGACACTCAATGGGTTATTTTGAATCGCGATTGGCCCCAGCATGAAACTACACCTAAACAGAAATTCATTTTGTTTTCTAATCCTCACAGCGATTCTTGGTTATCTACATTTTAAAAATGGAGTCGATAGACATTTAATTGATTATGATGATCTAGATGTCGTACGGCCGTTGTTTAAACTTAATTTTGAGAGCTACCTACTCGATTGGCTGCCAGAGAGAAGACATTATGCATTTCCTATTCGTGATCTCACCTTACTCATAGATTACTGGCTGGGCGGAGACAATAGTTCCTTATTTTGGGTCGGTAATTTCTTTTATTTTATCATCTCAGCATTATTTTTCGCATTGTCTCTCCAGTTATTAATGCCAGAATCGCCCTTATTATATGCCGTCCTTCTAAGCGTTTTTATGCTTCACCCCTTTCAGACAGAGGTGATCGAGTGGATTACCTGTAGAAAGTATTTAGCTGGTGGTGTTCCGATCGCCCTAGGAACCTATCTGACCGTAATGTGGCGAGAGAGTGGCCTAAGCCCTAAGAAAACGACAGCGCTTATCGGCCTATGGTTATTGTCTTTGCTTTCCTATCCGACAGCGGTGTTTTGGATATTTTGGGCGATATACTATTTAAATCGGAGGTTAGCATTTAAGACCTATGTCAGGCTTTATCTGGGACTAGCTGTTGTTTCCTTTTTATACCTATGGCTCATCGGTAGAAACACATCAGAAATCAATAGTAGCCTCGCAAATATTATTCCGGCCTTTGGAAAGTCATTTCATTACGCCTACAATGCTTTGGGAAGAGGTTTTTTCAATTTAATGATTCCTTTTTGGACATTCCCTTATTACAAAGAAGATCATGAATTCACATTTGTGGGTCTAATCTTACTATTTATCACCGGCCTTGCCCTATTTAAATATGTCTACTTGAAGGTAAAAAAACCGAAAAACCGGTTGGCAAGCGCTTGTGTAAAGGAATGTATCATTTGGTTTTGCGGTGGGCTTATTTTTTTCATTCCCACGGTAAATACTATTCTTGGCTTTTTTGACTTTATGCTAGCTGATCGGCATTTTTTCTTTTCCATACCTTTCTTTATCATAGCCCTTGGCTATCTTTTGCAGGCTTTACATGAAATATTTAGTCCCTATTCAAAGTATGTGAAAATGGGTCTTTTGGCTTTAGTGGCATGTTGGCTCATGGCCAGTGGCATAAGTATTTTTTCAAAAGCCCCCCTGTGGCATGATGATTTTCTTTTAATGAAAGATTGCGCATTAAATGAAAAATCACCCCGTTGTTATTCCCAAACAATTAGAAGACGTTTTTTTAAAGGCGATTGCAACGGCTTGAAAGATATTATTTTAAAGGCCGCAGAGCTCTATAAAGATCGACCGCCCTATAGTTTTGAATACAAATCTGAAGTCCCCTTTTTTCATGCGAGCTGTATCGCACTTAATCTCAATATTTCTAAAGAGAAAAAAGTTGAGTTCATTGAGAATCTGCAAGAATTTTATGGGCCATCGCCAGAGATCATATTTGGACTGGTGCTTTCAAGCCTTGAAAGGGGACAACTTGATCAAGCCTTTAATCAAGCCAATCAATATTATTTAAGTGATCTAACTAATGGTCCGATTTTTGTGACAAGGACTCTTCAGTCGATATACTTAGGCCAAATAGCTGCACTCTGTTCCCTTAAGCCCAGTCCAATATGCAAAGACCGATTTGAAAGATTTCAAACCATGCACGGGGATGCTGAATTGAATAATCACGCTGGCTCATGGGGAAAAGAGGCTACTCTCATTATGGCTAAACGAGGGGCACTCATTCCATAGCAGTCCAAAAATCAAAAAATAGAATTTACTGCTAAAGAATAATATTTCACCTCTTATAATTTAACATAATTCTTCTTTACGTAATCTATGATGTCATCACTTTCGTACATTTGTAGGCCTCGTTCTGGATCTACTAGAAATGGGACCTGAGATTTTCCTCCGAGTTTAATCAGCTCATCTTTGAAAAATGAGGTGACTCTTAGTGGCATTGCCTTGGAGATATAAGCCACCCCCATCTGTTCAAAAGCAACCCGCACCTTAACGCAGAATGGACAACCTTCAGAGTGATAAAGCTCGATCATAATAATTTCCTCTCTTTATTTATTGGCGAGTGTACTCCACTACCTTTTTAATATCTGAGTTCCAGTCATCTCTAAATTTTTTCAAAATAAGTGAAGCCGGATTTTCGTTGATTTTTACATTTCTTTTAAGTGGTTCCAGCAGCTTCTCCTCTCCAAATCCGCGCGCTTTTAATTCGCTTTCTGCAACCTCTACAAGAACCCGGGCAACATGCGATAATGAAACGGCTCCTTGTTTGGCTTTTAAGCCTATTTTTAAAGAGGAGTTAAATAGCTCTTGTCGTTCTTGAGTGTTGAGTTTCCCCAAAAGATTAAACGCCTCTTTTCTAGCTGTAGGGCTATATAAAACTCCTAGCCAAAAGGCACTTGCAGCATCACGATACTCTGGCAGTAATCCATCGATAGATCTCACCTCTACATAACCTAATTTGATTCTCGCTTCACAAAAGAGCTCTCGCATGGAATTTAATTGATTCATTTCTGAACAGGTCACACCCATTAATTTTCCCTGTTTAATCTGGTCCAGTGAAAGTCCTTCACCTGGTAGATATTTTGTTTTTTCATTCTGCACAAACATTAAAGGCTCTTGCCATAAATAGTTCGCATACTCATCAAAACCAAAGTTATCTTTAAAGGCTTCAGGTAATAGGCCTGTTCTAGAGGGATCGGTCTCTTGCCATATTTTTCCTCGAAATGATTGGTAATCTGTCTTTACTCCCTCTGAAAATGGGGAATTTGCAAATAGGGCATAAGAAACTGGTGCCACCAAAAGAGACACTCGAAGCATCTCTATGGCCTCCTCTTCACTGGTGTAATCTAAATTGATTTGAACAGAACTTGTTCTTTTCATCATGCTTGTTCCCAGCAAAGCTCTTTTATCTAAAAAATCGGTCATGATTTCATAACGAGTGGAAGGAATAAGTTCAATTTCAGAAATTGAGTTGATGGGATTAACCCCCAATCCAATCCAGGAAAGGCCCCAATTCGTGGTGAGTTCTGAAACCGCAGTTTCGAAATAGGAAACCTTTTGTTTTACCGTAATCAGATCAGAAAAGGGATCACTGGATAGTTCTACTTGGCTACCAGGCTCTAAAGAGACCTTTCCTACAGGAGTGGTAAGCCCTATCGTTTTTCCCTGGGGATTATTTATAGTGGGCCAGTGATATTTCTTTGAAAGTTGAGATAGCAGACTCATCGCTCCAAAGCGAATCTCTCCGCTCGGTAATTGGGTATCGGAATACTGAAGGGGAGTGAAATCGGACCACATTCCAATCCGTTCAATTTCAATTCCGACTCTTCTTTCTGACGGATGTCTGATTTGAGACCGCAAGAGATCGGCAATCCATCTGCCAGAAAAATTTAGTTCTTTTGAAGTCATCGAGCGAACTATATCTTCAATTGAGGGAACTCAGCAATCTTTTCCGAATAGATCTAGCCTTGAAGATCCCTGAAGGATCAGCTTTAAAGAATGCAATTTTTAAAATATGGGTAATCCAGTAAAAAAGGCCCCCTCTTTTTACTGAAGGGGCCTTTTAAAACAGATACAGAAAACTTAATAGGTAATCCGACAATTCACATAGCAATTATAACCATGATTGGAGGTACAGGCATTAAGAGCTCTGTAGCGAGCGTAATCTAAATTGGTAGAGTACCAATAGTACCAAGCATTAGAATAATAGGGTTGAGAGACGCAGTACCACATCGGATAGTAATGAAGTGAAGCATCGGAGGGATTTTGAGTGACGCTTGAATCAATACTCTCCGCAGAATTAAATGTTTGTTGAAGCTTTAGAAAGGTTTCTTGCGATACGATGGTTGTGTTATCCGCAGTTATTATCTGTTGAGCAGCTTCATTATTTTCAGAGAGTGCTTTGTTAGATGAAACACCCATAAGGAATATTGAAATAATTAAAAAAGGATAAAAATATTTTTGTAACATAAATGCCTCCAGAGATAGGAGGTAAACAAAAATGTGTTCCGCGTCAATTGGTTTTTGAAAACCCTAAAAAGGCCCAAGATAACAGTCTCGATTTGATGAGGTAGGTGGTGGTAATGCTCAGTTATATTATGACAAAAAATCTAGGAGAGCTTCGGCTACCTTTTTTGGATCCTCCAGGTGAACATGATGATTTCCATCCAGTCGAAATATTTTTAAATGTCTTATGGAAAGTTGTCGACTGGGAGACATGAAGATATCAAGTTGCATTCCCTGATTTGCCCGAACCCAGAGAACGGGACAGGTAATTTGATTTAGAAAAGCTATGACCTGTTCTTCTGTCATTCGAAAAGGAGATTCTGTTTTTAATCGGGGATCTGTTCTCCAGGTAAACCCACCAGCAATTTCTTTAATACCCCTTAGCACAATGGCTGTGGCAGCCTCTCTACTTAAGTTGGAGGCCTTCCTCCTTGCCTCTATCGCATGTTCAGGTGAGGAGTAACAGGGCATTTTTTTATTTGGGAGATCTGCATACTGCAAAATAGATCTTTTAAGACGAGCGGGTCCATCTTCAGGAGGAGCGGCTAGAGGACCCAGGCCTTCAATTAGGATTAATTTATCAAGTCGTTCTGGGAAAACACCCGCAAAGAGACTTGCAATGCTGGCTCCCATGGAGTGCCCTAAAATAGTAACCTTTTTCCAGGCGAAGTGCTCTATGATTTGCGCTACAACTCCTACCGCATCAATGGAGTGATAACTCATTCCCTCGGCCCAATGAGAGGAGAGCCCATGCCCTGGCATATCGACTGCAAACAACTGAAATTTTCCAAGGTAAGGGGCTAGAAGATCGAAGGTGCCGGCATTATCCAACCAACCATGCAGAGCAAGAATGGGAGTTCCCTCTGGGGCTCCCCAAACTTTCACTGCGAGTTTTGCAGATTTCAAGGAGACTATTATTTCTCGAGAGTCAGAGTTCACAGCATAATCCTTAATAGAGCAAATAGTGTGCTCTTATTTTTTTGAAGGTTGCCACGTCTTCACGAGATCTTTCCAGAAAATTTTTAATTGGAGATTGAGTGTCAATTAATTTTCGGATCTCATCGGTCCCTGCGATAAGATCGATCGGCATTTTCTCCGTTTCATATTCATAAGGGGGCTGTTTCCATTGAAAAAGTTTAGGATAAAGTTGAGCGATAATGGCAAGTAGATGAAGACCTGCTTCAAACGAATTAAATTTAACTCGATCTAGCACATGTATGTGAACCCCTCCTAAAACCTGATCTTTTTCTTTGTGAAAAGTGGGTTGAAAGTAGATGGGACGAAAGTAAACCCCGGAAAGTTTAAGTTGGTTCATTTTTTCAGCTAACTTATCAGCGTTAATAAAGGGGGCTCCCACATAAAGAAAGGGCATGGTGGTACCGCGACCTTCCGATACATTAGTTCCTTCAAAATGAACAATACCAGGAAAGGTATGAGCCGCCTCCGCAACAGGAATATTCGGAGAGGGTGGAACCCACTGCCTTCCCCAACCTTCGGAAAAGAGGTTCCTTTTCCATCCCTTTATTTTAATGATTTCTAAATCACAGTGAATATTCAACTCTTCATTAAACATCAAAGCTAATTCACCCATAGTCATGCCATGGCGAGTAGACATCGGAAATAATCCCACAAAGGAGCTAAATTTCATGTCTAAAAAATTTCCTTCAACCTGAGAACCGCCAATCGGATTAGGCCTATCTAAAATAATAACTTTTTTCCCGTGAGCTTTTGCGGCCTCCATACAATAAAGCATGGTGTACATAAAAGTATAAATGCGACACCCGATATCTTGAAGGTCGATTACCAAAACATCTAAAGTGCTTAAAATTTTTGGACTGGGTTTTCTAGAAGAACCATAAAGACTGTAACAGGGAATGTTTGTTTTGGAATCGATAAAATCATCAGATTCGATCATGTTGTCCTGTTTTTCTCCTCGAATTCCATGCTGAGGCCCCATAAAACAGGTGACATTCAGTTTTAATTTTTTTTCTAAAATAAGCTCTGAAGCGTGACGAAGGCTATGATCGACAGAGGCCTGATTACCTAAAAAACCGATTCTTTCTTTTCTAAATCGTGTGTGCTCTTTTTTTAAGAAGAGATCAAGTCCTGTTTCTATTTTCATGAAATCGCCTATTGCTGTTGAGGTTAATGACCTCAGTGTAAATTAAAACTAACAATTTGGGCAGAGGTAGTTTTAGGATTGTGTAACATTGCTCTCTTTGGACTGGCACATAGTTCTTTAGTTCCTGGAGGAACCTTTAAATGAAAACCCTGAGGTACCTTTCCTTTTCCCAGCGTCACCCAATTAGTGAGTGAGGGATTGTAATAACCGATCTCCTTTTTTGAAACTTGGCAGCGCTCTGCGAGGTCGTTAATAGGTGAGCTTTTAAGAACTTGAACCTTGTCATATTCCAGAGGCGCATCCACAATCATTTTCCCAAAATGCTTTCTGTACTCCCTTTCCACCTCCAAAATAGCTAAAAACTCACAGTAGAAATTGGCGGAAGCAAATCCAAAACTTCGGGCTTTATGAAACTTAATAATGTGAGGAAGGGATTCACTTCCAGTGGCAGCTACGGCCCTTGCGACTCCCTGACGACCATGATTATAGGCTGTAATAGCTAACGGCCACGATCCTAGTGCCTCATAGTTTTGTCTTAAAAGAGCCGCCGCGGCTTTGGTGGCTTCAATAGGATCATTTCTTTCATCTAGATTACGATCAATCGTTAAATATTCTTTTCCCGTCTTTCTCATGAACTGCCAGATTCCAGAGGCCCCTACCTTTGATTTTGCATTTAAATTAAAGGCAGACTCTACTAAAGGAAGGCGGGTCAGTTCTTTTGGAATTTTTCTTTCTTCAAAAATTGCCATCATCTCATTAAAATAACGACCTCCATAAACGAATCCTTTCGCAATATAGTCTTTTTGTCCTATTTGTGTCCGCAATCTTTCGATTGCAGCCAGATATTTATTTTTTTCTTTAATAGGGGCGAATTGTTTATATAAAAAAACGAGCTCTAATGGCAGCTTTTGAAAAGTTCCATGATAGTGATGTAGTTTTTTTAACTTTTTCGCGATTTTAATTTTCTCTAATTTAAAAAAGGTATTCATGGAGGCCATGCGTTTCTTATAAGAAATGTCCGAGTTTTCTGTATAAGAAGAAATATCTAGAACTACATAGGTAAGCTCAGGATAATCGGAGTCATGAATTACCGCTTGGGAGCTTGAGAGTTCTGTATAAATTTTCTTCCAAAAGTTTACGCGAGGTTTGAGTTCAGGAGTCACTATGAAGGTATCATCCGAGGAATATCCGAGAGCCTCAGTTTGTCGACCAAAAGAGGGGAGCTCCTTTTCGCGGAGAGACTCCAAGGAATAGGGAATGGGAATGAGTGCTAAACAGGGAAGTGATAGAGAAAAAAATAGTCCTACACATGCAAGTTGAAATCTTGGCACGATTAACCTCAGATTCTAAAAAATTATTTTCTGTGAAACTTAGAAACGGCAGTTGCTACTTGGT
>JABMMY010000279.1 GCA_013205415.1 Deltaproteobacteria bacterium | reverse complement strand
TTTTGTCCTCCCGAAAGTTGCCCAGGTTTTTTATCTAGATGGCTCTGGATACCTAAAATTTCCGAAGCCTCCAAAACTCTTTTTTTAATTTCAAAGGAATCTATTTTCGCAAGCTTCAGTCCAAAACTTAAATTTTGACGAACTGTCATATGGGGATACAGCGCGTAATTTTGAAATACCATCGCTACGCCTCGAAGTTTCGGTGGCACCGAATTTACAATTTCAGAGTCGATTGCAATGGTTCCTGAGGTGGGAACATCAAGCCCCGCGACCATTCTAAGGAGAGTGCTTTTACCGCAGCCGGAGGGGCCTACCAACACCACGAATTCTCCCGTTTGTATCGACAAAGAAATTTCGTGCAACACCTCAACATTGCCGAAACATTTTCTCACTTTTGTAATTTCAACATTGGCCATATTTATTTTAAATAAACCTCTTTGTCTCTGTGCGCTCTTTTCTTTTTACACCCAAGAAAATTTCGCTACAATTGCAAGCATGTCTATTTTACTATCACTCTACTTACTCTTGCCATTAACTTCTTTCGGGGGCGAGAACTCTTTAGATAAATCCTTCATCGACCTGCAGGCCTTAAGCCAGGACCTCAAACCCATCTATGAGCAATTTCATCAAAACCCTGAACTATCGTTTCATGAAGAAAAAACTGCGGCGATTTTTGCTACAGAACTTAAAAAGGCCGGTTTTCAGACGACGGTCTCATTCGGTGGCTGGGGTGTGGTGGGTATCTTAAAGAATAACGCAGGCCCCACTCTCATGCTCAGAACCGATCTAGATGCGTTACCCATTGAGGAGGAAACGGGCCTGGCCTATACCTCTAAGCAAAAACAAAGCTCCTCCAAGGGAGGCGAAGTGGGTGTCATGCATGCTTGCGGACACGATCTCCATATCACCAATATGATCGGGGTTGCTAGGGCTCTCGCCCAAAATAGAGCTCGATGGCATGGCACTGTGATGATCATTGGACAACCTGCCGAGGAAAAAGGCGCCGGAGCTAGACTCATGTTAGATGCAGGCCTTTTTAAAAAATTCCCTAAACCCGATTATGCACTAGCCCTTCACGTCGATGCTTCTGAAAGGGTAGGGAAGGTCACCTTGCTATCGGGGCCAATCACGGCCAACGTCGACTCTGTAGACATCATAATGAAGGGTAGAGGCGGACACGGCGCCAATCCCCAACAGACCATCGATCCCATTCCCATGACGAGTGAATTAGTTCTGGCTTTACAGACCCTAATTTCTAGAGAGAAGGACCCCTCCGAACCCGCAGTCCTAACGGTCGGATCTTTTCACTCAGGAAGTAAACACAATATTATTTCGAACTCCGCCCACCTACAACTCACGGTAAGAACCTTCAATAAAGAAACCAGAGAGAATATTTTAGAGGGGATCAAACGCAAAGCCAGAGCGATAGCCACCTCCTATCAAGCCCCAGAACCTGAAATCACAATGTCCGAAGAGCCGGTCCCCAGCGTTGTGAATGACCCTAAACTTGTCGCGAGGCTTCGCCCGGTCTTCATTAAAATTCTAGGAGAGAATAATATCCTAGGGGGTAGACCCTGGATGGTGGGAGAGGACTTTAGTCGATATGCCTTGGCAGGGGTCCCCAGTGTTTTGTTCACGCTAGGTAGTTTGAGTGAAGCGCGATTAAAAGATTATCAAAGAAAAGGCCATGTCCCCTCGCTTCATTCTTCAACCTACTTTCCTAGCCCAGTTGAGGCGATGAGAGTGGGAATTAATTTAATGGCAGAAAGCGCCTTCACTCTTTTGAACGACTAAACCCTATTGAAGGCAGCTATAAAAAAAAAGGCCAGCGTTTCCGCCGACCTTTTTCACCTAAATAATAAAAACCTTAAGCAGAAAGCTGCTTACTCACAAGCGCCGTCATTTCAAACATTGAAACTACAGCTTTACCTTTAAAAATAGGTTTCAAGATCGCATCGGCTTTGATGTTTCTTTTGTTTTTTGGATCTTGCAAATTGTGTTTTTTGATATACAGCCACAATTTTTTGATCACTTCCGTACGAGGAAGAGGCTTAGCACCTACGATTTCAGCTAGTGCTGCACTTGGTTTTAGTGGAGCCATGAAAGCAGCATTTGGTTTGCGCTTTCCAGCTTTTTTTACCGTCTTTGCTTTTTTTACCGTTTTTGTTTTTGTTGTCTTTGTTGTTTTTTTCACTGCTTTTTTCATTTTACCCCCAGAAAAATTATTCGTTAAACTGCTACTACAGAAGAATAGTAAGGGTATTTATTAACAAAGTACAAACAAAATTTTCGTTTTATTTAATAAAACACCCATTTTCTCCTATGGGCCTCTTTTTTTGGCGGCATCTATGGAGTCATAAAATCGATATTTTTTTTCATTCGAGTCGAAGCCATTTTCACAGATAATATCGTCGATAAAAGAGGATTCATGTTTGCCAACAAAACAAAACGGCGACTCAAAGATTTTTCCATTCTTTAAAGAGGGGGTTCATGAGACACTTAGACTTAATAATATTTAGATTCAGAGATGATTTTTAATCTAATTAACCGATTCCATTAGAAAGGGCCCCTATGTTTTTCAGTCTTATTTGTTTTTTATCTGTCATTTTTTTGGCGTTTTCTAATGGAGCCAATGATAATTTTAAAGGGGTTGCGACTCTTTATGGAAGTGGAACCACCCATTTTAAAACGGCCCTAAGGTGGGCGAATGCAACCACCTTTTTAGGGTCTATCTGTGCTTTAGTCTTTGCTAACGCATTACTCATCAAGTTTACCGCGAAGGGAATTATTCCAGATGCACTCATATTAAATCCCCACTTTGCCATAGCTATGGCACTAAGTGCGGCCTCTACCGTGATGATAGCTTCTCAGTTTGGATTTCCTATTTCGACGACCCACTCTTTAATTGGAGCCATGCTGGGAGGGGGAATCGTGGCCTTCCCTAGTGAATTGCAGTGGGGTAGGTTAACCTCCACTTTTTTAATTCCCCTACTTTTAGGCCCCCTAATTTCGGCAATCCTAGCGCTAATGCTTTATCCTTTAATTCATTTTCTCAGTCGTAGCATAGGATTAAAGAAAGAAAATTGTCTGTGTATTGGTAGAAATATTATTAGTGTTATTCCAAAAGGGCTGAACCCTGAAATCGCTATTTCGCAATTCTCATATGACCTACCTACCCTCACCCTGGGAACAAAGGTGTCCTGTGTCGAAAAATATCAAGGCTCTTTAATGGGTGTCAGTATGTCCGGCACTTTAAACACACTTCATTTTCTAAGTAGTGGACTGGTTTCATTTACCAGAGGGATCAATGACACACCAAAAATAGCGGCTATTCTTTTAATGGGAGCCGCCTTTCCTAAGGGGATTGCCATCATGGCAGTAGCCTCCGGAATTTGTCTGGGTGGTTTTTTGAAATCAAAAAAAGTAGGAGAAACACTAGCCCATAAAATAACGACGCTATCGGAGGGGCAGGGCTTCACTGCGAATCTAATCACATCTATGCTTGTACTTCTTGCCACACTTAAGGGGTTACCCCTCTCTACTACCCACGTCTCCTGTGGTGCTTTATTTGGAATCGGCGCCGTCACTAAAAAGGCTCAGTGGAAACATGTTTTCCTTATCACGCTAGGGTGGATAGTAACGTTACCTCTATCGCTTTGCCTAAGCGCATTTTTCTTTTGGGGCCTCAGTCTTTATTAATATCGAGAACTCCTACTTTAAAATAAGGGTTCCTCAATTAATGAGATGGGCCATTACCTGCATAGTGATTCAATACCTCTAAGAAGGGCTGCACAGAGGGGGGTGCCAAGTTTCCTGGAGTGGAAAGGATTTGATCTGAACTAAAAACATTCCCGTACAGCATTCGATTTCGATCCTCTCCGTGGGTCATTACGGTTCCACTTAAAGAAAGCCCTGCATACAAACCGGTTCCCGAAGAATAAACAAAGACATGAGACAATGGATCTATCGTGCCTCCCACTCCCTCACCGACAGGGCCTAGAGCAAAACTTAAATCGCCTCCCAATTGGAGCGAATTCCGATTTAACATTTGTCGAGAATAGGGGGTCATAAAAAGAAGGACATTATCCACCACCTGGCCCCCTATCAATAGACCAAAGCTAACGCCCCCTGTATTTAAAAAAGAGGGGGCACTCCAGACTCCATTGACTCGGCAGCTCACCATTCTTGTAGAGCCCTCACCACCGA
>JABMMY010000278.1 GCA_013205415.1 Deltaproteobacteria bacterium | reverse complement strand
TCCAATAACACCTGCTACGGCATCACCCCACAACAAATAGCTATCTTTGCTGCTACAAGATCCCACTAACCCCAAGAGCACCAATAAAAGCGCTCCACTGCTTGTAAAATAAAAAATAGGATTTTGAAGGTGTTTACTCATGGTAGACATATTATGATCTCGCACCTGAAGCCAGCTTTCAATAGCCACTATTAACATGTAGCAACAAAAGCATTGCCTTAGGGCCAGCGGCGAAATTAATTGCCTATTTGGCGAGGGAGGCCCTTAGAAGTAAGGGACGTATTGTTCTTTGGGTTCTTCAAAGTAATCGACGCTACATCCCAGAATTACGTAGCCATAAACACCCGATTTTTGAAACTGTCCTTTTTGTAAAATGATAGGGGCTATGGAAAGAACGCGATTGCCTCCTCCCAAATTAGAGGCCTGAAAAATATCGACCGTTTTTTGAAGAAATGACCGATTGAGTAATCTTTGAAAGTAGGTTCGTAGTTTTTCTCCACGATAATGCTGGATGTTAATCGGATGGGTTCCTTCGTCAGAGTCTAACTCCATAGGCCGCATTCTTAAAAATGTTTTAGGATCCACACCGGTCACATTCCAATACTTAGGGTGTGCGATAAAATCAAACTCACTATCCACGATATAAATATAATTTCCATTTTGATAGGACTGCAATAAATTCTGCTTTCTTTCGTACGGAAAGGTCGGTTGAGCTAAAAGTTCTTTTAGATAGCGATAATCCAATCCTAATAAAAAAATACTGTCATTGGCACGATAAACAACAGGGAGATAAGCCCCCTCTATTTTTTCCAGTTCCTTTTCTTTGGAATACCATCTAGCTAATTTACCAAAGTAGAGCTCCCCCGGAGACAATCCCATGGCCTTCTTTATCAGTTCAGAATCACAAAGATCCTGGCCCAAACACTGAGAAAGAGAACGAAGATGGGTTTCGCTTCGCCCATTTTTTAAATGTAATTGCTCGTGACCCTGAAGATTAAAATAAATAATCTCATTATAAAGGGGCAATGGAATCGTATTAATGGAATCATCTCTAGGGTCCAATTGCGTCAACTGTCCTACTCTAGACAAATAAAACTGAGTCAAGTGAGAAAGTGTCGGTGAAATGAGTGAAAGAGTTTGAAGATCATGAGCTGTCCCCTCCATCCAATGAGCGACCTCTTTAGCCACTCCCATCGCATCATAGGCCAGAACTTGATTTTGCCTCTGAATAAATTGGCTAGTCACCCGCTTATAATCATTACGAGAGGTAGCCCAGTAGTAATATAAGGATCCCAAAAAAAATACTGGAATAGGAAAGATAAAAAGAATTAAAACCCAGGGATTTAACTGTGAAAACTTCCGAGCAATCTTTCCTGTTTGTAAGTCGGCTGACATTCGGGCAATCTAGCACATTGAAATGAAAAAACGAGCAGACATTCTATTGGTGGACCGAGGACTAGCGGCTACTGTTGAAGAGGCACGTGCTTTTCTAATGGAAGGAATCGTTTGGAGTGAAAACCAAAGAATAGACAAACCAGGCACCCTTTTAGAAAATGAAACCCTCTTATCTATTCGCGGGAAAAAAACGGAGTTTGTGAGTCGTGCTGGAGATAAACTCAAGCATGGTTTGCACCGTTTTAATATCAATCCTCAAAATAAAGTGTGCTTAGATATTGGAAGTTCCACAGGTGGCTTTACAGATTGCCTACTTAAAAATCGGGCAAAACACGTTTTCGCGGTAGATGTAGGATATGGGTTATTAGATTCTAAGTTACGCAAGGATACCAGAGTTTCTGTCGTCGAAAAACACAATGCAAGACTCATCACCCTAGAGCAATTGATGACACTTTCGATAGAGGCAAAACAAATTGAGATTATAGTTTCCGATGTTTCTTTTATATCTTTGCGTGCCATCATTCCCAATTTAGTTTTGCAATGTGCACAGGCTAAACAATGGATTCTTTTATTTAAACCTCAGTTTGAGCTATCGGCCGATAATATTTTAAAGGGTGGTGTCGTTAAAGAAGATGCCGATGTAGTAGGTGCGATGAATGATTTTTCCATCTTTATGATGGCTCAGGGGCTTGCTTTAAAAGGGGGGCCTGAAACCTCCCCCCTAACAGGTAAAAAAAGTGGTAATGTGGAGTATCTATTATTTTATGAACCTATTTAAAAAAATCACCTTATTTTTATCGTTTACACTGCTGCTTTCCAGCTGCTCTTTATTTCGTATTAAGCCAGGAGGTTCCTCAGATTCTCAACCCTCAAGTGCCTTAGTGACCAATCCCGAGAATACGGTAACAGAAAATATCAATTCCAATCACGTAGAGCCTGCTAAGCCTCATATTGAAAAGCGAAAAATCACCTTGGTTTTAGGGGGCGCGGGTGTCGCAAGTTTTGCAACGGTAGGGCTATTAAAAAGATTTTATGAAGAGGGTATTGAAGTTGAATCTATTATTACTACGGGATGGCCCACCCTGTTTGCATTAGCCAATGGATTTCTAAAAAGTGTCCATGATTTAGAGTGGTTTGCCATGCGACTTCAAGAAAAAGATTTTTATAAAGCTAGTATTTTTGATCCTAGTAAAGGTTATGCGGCCCACGAAAGACTTTCGTCATTGGTGGAATCTAATTTTAAACAAAAGGAGATTAATGAATCAAAGGTTCCCTTAGTTATCTCTGCTGCAAATACTGAAGGAGATGAAAATGATATTTATGATCGTGGAGAATGGAGAACCCCTCTTTTAAAAACTATGTCTATACCCGGAATTTTTCGTCCCTATCCCCAAACAGACAAGCGAGAATGGATTCAATCTTTGCAGGGAATGGATGTAGATGAAGCAAAAAAACGCGGGGGTAAAATTATCGTCGCAGTTGAAATGTATACCGACTATTTTGATTTTCTAAAAAGTGGGAAAAAAGACTCAAGTGATGGTGTTTTTCGACAGCTTTACCTTTCATCGCTCAAAAAAAGCATGGGAAAAGAGCTTAAAGAGGCTACTTTGATAGGCCATATTCAGCTTCATACCTCCCCCACTAATTTCGAACAAAAACGCCTCGCTATCTTTTCAGGCTATAAAGAAGGCGCTCGCTTGGCTAAGGCCATTCGCCTGATAGAAGGGGATTGATTTAGAGACCTCCGTCCCCCCAATTCGCTGATATTTTAGTTAATATTTTTAATGAGTTATGATGCGATAAAATTAAACAATCGCCAAATTGACACCAAGCGTAAAAACCATTATATTCCCGCCCATGCAAAAGATTTTTAGAGGTTTTTTTCTCTGCTTGGGGTTGGGGGTTCTCGGTTGTTCCCAGCCGCCGTCTCTTCCTGTCTTAGAAAACTTTAAAAATAGTTCCTCCCCCGATATCGCATTAAGAAACACTCTCACTGTCGAAGACATTAGAAAAATTTTTGAATCGCTTAATACCAAAGGCAATTTAAATGGAATTAAAAATGGTTTAAAAAACGCATCGTCTCATGACCTCGAAGTTTTAGGCAGCGCCATTAATCGATATCTTTATCAAGAGGCACTAAATTCTGATGGATTACCTTCGCTTCTTGAAGCTCGCATACTTTCAAAAACTTTCTCAACCCTGAATCAAAAACTAGATTCTTTCACAAAAAATGATGGGCTCCCGTCCTTTAATTTATTTCTCAGATCCACGCTAACCCATTCAAGCCTTCCTAATCTTCTGATCCATAGTTATTTTTTATTTGATCCCGAATGGAACCGGGCTATTTCCCAATTGAAGATTCCACCGATGCCAGCCCCATCTTTATTCGGTCACAACTCCCTTTTATGGCCCGATATCACTAAGGCCATACAGGATCCCTCTTTTGAAAAAGAGGTTACCCTAATGACAAAATCACTTCAGCAGAGCGAATTAGGAAAGAATTTATTCTTCGCGCTACACCAAATACAAGAGGAAAAAGGAGGCTCCGCTTTTAAAGAACTAAGCGAGTCACTTCTATTAGCTGTCTCATCTAATTCAAAAACACCGTCTATACTAACTCGCTGGCTCACATTAGCGAAAATATTAAACCAATCCAGCAACGGACTTTTTTTAAATGCCCAGGAGTCCCTAAAAACTGAAACTGGTGAAACCCTGGTGAGATTACTTGCCGAGAGATTTGAACCCATGATTCTGGGTGGAGTTTCTGGATTTATCAGAGAAACGATTAAGGACCCCTTTGATAATGAAGTACTAGATGCCAAATTTTGGTTAGCTCTTCCCAGAAAAACACCGTTCGATCCTCCCACTCCAAATTTTATTCACCTATTTAATAGAATTCAGTTTTCGATGGAAAAGATGGCGAATGGCTCTCGCCCCAATAGAGACCCCTCAGTCACTTTAAACTCTTTTTTATTAGTCAAATGGTTTGAAGAATTTGCAAAGGTAAATGCAGGAGAGATAACCCAGTTAGCCGAACTCGATTTCCATGAGGCCTTCTGGACCAATCCCATTAAACCCTTCTCCTTCACTCTTAATTTATTAGATCTTACTCCCGACGGAAAACCCAAAAAAGATTCTGACAAAAAATTAATTTTATCTCCACTGATCGAAGCTGAGCTAAAACTTTTGGGTCTAGAAGAATTCTCTAATGATTTAAAATTAAGCGTTAAACAGGAGAGCTTCGGATCGACTCTTACTAAATTTACGACCACCAATAATGCCTCGTCGCTTAAAAAGGCACTCACTCTAACTATCGTTTCACTTCACCGAGCCCATCCCTTTGCCGATCCTGTTCCTCTGATAGCGTCTATCGGCTATCTTTTTACCAGACCTAGTAGCGATCCTTTGCCCTTCAATCTCGCAGATCTGGAAACCCCTAACATGCTAAATAGTATTCAGGTTTTTATCAAGGGGGTGTCCTTTCATAATCTGCGAAAAATAAAAACCTTTTTATTTGAGGATTTACAAATAGGAACGCTCTCCCAAGAAGACAGAGAGCAGATCAAAAGCCTGTACGCCACAAATCCAGAAAGTGCCGAGCTTTTAGATTCTATTTTACAGACCCTTCAAGTTATTTACGAATTAGATGCCCACGCCCCTCAGGCATTGAGTCTGCTCGAGTTCTACCACTATATTCTGGTGAATAGTCGAAATCGAGATGTGAAAAACCTCACTGCAATATTTTCTTTTTTAAACTCAACCAAGCTTTTTGAAGTGACCGAATCAAAACCAAAATATCCTAGTATCTTTCAAGGTCTCAATCAGACATCTTATAACTCAGCTATCTTGGAAATATTAGCTGGAACGACTCCTAAACAGGAACAGAGTCTCCTTCTTGCGCTCAATTCTATTTTTGGAAACAAAGAGGTAGGAGTAACTGAACTATTTTCATTTTTCCGTGACGTGATCGTGCCACACCATAAAACGATTTCAAGTTTAGTTCTGTTAAGTGAAACAGAACACTGGAATGTGCTTCTAACTTCACAGGAGCAGGAATGGATAAGAAAACTGTTAACTTCTGAAACCTTTCCAGAACTCTTTCATGTCCTAGTAGATTTGAATGATTCAAAAACTCTGTTTCAGATGGCCTCCGATCTCCAGCAACTTGAACACCACGGAGATCTCAGAGATGTTCTTAAAGTTTTGAGTCATATCAAAAGTGATCGTATGCAACGCTTGGCGTTGGTCTTATGGAAATGGGAGCAAACTCGAGAACTCGGGAACCTGTTTTCCTTGATAAAAAACCTAACGAAAAGTTGAATTCAGAAGGGGATAGCTCTATGGTATCTAACAACAATGAATCGAAAAGCCATTATTTTTCACAAATTAAAGGAAGGTCAATGCTAGTTCAGTCGATGCTTGCCATTCTCTTTATGACTCCTGTAATTGCAGGTGCAGCACCGGCAGGTCAACGCCCTGTAATTCCAAACCCTGGAGAAGATTTAAAACTTACCAAAGGTCTTTCCGTAGAAAAATTTTTTGGTGGCCGATTAGAACAATCTCAATGCCAAGAGGAGCTTAAATCTGCCGAGGCAAAATATCTATCGGATAAAAAAGAGCTGAACGACTCAATTAGTGCAAAGAATCCGGCCGAAATCAGTGACCGTGCTGAGGAAAAAATGGATCAGAGCCGAAAGATTTTACTGGCTAAGACTGAAATGTGTGGCTCCTGTGCCACGCAAGACCTAGAGAAAAAAATCGTGATTACCAATAAAAAAGAATATTGGTATATTACCGATGGCTCCTGTTTTATCGGTCATCATAAAGATGAGGCTACATTAAATCAAATTTTTGATCAGGCGGTTGCTCGCTTAAAAAATATCAAACGGTATCCTGGAAAATCGGGTGGCTTTAAAGCGCTCCTTGAATTTAGTGAAATAGATATGGAAACTGGGGAACTCTTACCTCCCAAGGAAAAGATAGAGGTCAATCCATTTTTCGGGTTTGCTGGAGTCAGGGGCCCGGTCGCTTTGGGACTACCAGTAGGATTTTGGTATATCTTTAAAAATATTTTTGAATCAAAAGAAAAGGACAACTTTAAAGAGTTTGTGATGAGATTTGAAACTGTGAAAAAGCCAGCCAATTTTCCAACTCCAGAATTAAAAATTCACGCGGCAAGCGGAACTGAATCTGCGACTTTGCAACGCGAGGTCCTGCTACTCCAAGGAATGTGGTATGTGAATAATCTAGGTTATTTTCGATACTATACCGCTGCAGATTTTACTTTGACTATTCCCTTTGGAATTGATTTTGCGCGCAACACTCTTCTTGATACCGTGTTAACTCTTAGTGAGGATAGTTCACAAAAAGAGTAGTAGGAAGTCGCCATAACAAGGAGCCTTTGTGATTACCAGGTATAGCCGCCCTAAAATGGCAAACGTCTGGACTGAGGAATCTCAATTTAGAACTTGGTTAGATATTGAGGTTCTTGCGTGCGAAGGCTGGGCTAAGATCGGTAAAATTCCTGATACTGCACTAAAGCAAATCAAAGAAAAGGCTAATTTTAATTCGGTTACTATTTTAGAAATTGAAAAGGAGACCAAGCATGACGTTGCCGCTTTTGTTTCCAATGTGCAAAGTCATATCGGTGAGGCAGGTCGTTATCTTCATCTAGGGCTCACTAGTAGTGATGTATTAGATACCGCATTCTCCTATCGACTGAAAAAATCGGCAGAAATTATTTTAGAGGAATTGGGACTCTGTCTTAGAGTTACCCAAGAAAATGCGCTCAGAGATAAATACATTCCGATCATTGGCCGAACCCACGGCATTCACGCCGAACCGATGACGATGGGTTTAAAATGGCTTTTATGGCATGACATGCTAAAGAGATCATACACTCGAATTCAGGATGCAAAGTTACAGATCTCGGTAGGAAAATTAAGTGGTGCTGTAGGAAATTATGCTCATGTGCCTCCTGAAGTTGAAAAATATGTTTGTGAAAAGTTAGATCTCGTACCAGATAATATCTCTACCCAGGTCATTTCTCGTGATCGTTATGCATCCTACTTTTCAGCCCTAGCATTACTAGCCTCCTGTGTAGAGGCTATTGCGGTTGAATTAAGGCATCTGCAGCGAACCGAAGTCGGTGAAGTGAGAGAGGGATTCTCAAAAGGACAAAAAGGTTCCTCTGCGATGCCCCACAAAAGAAATCCTATTAGTGCAGAAAACCTTACTGGGATTGCCAGGCTTTTAAGAGGTATGGTAATTCCCGCCATGGAAAACTGTGCCCTTTGGCACGAGAGAGACATCAGCCACTCTGCAGTGGAGAGGATCATAGGTCCCGATGCCAATATCTTAAGTGATTATATGCTAGGACGACTCCATTCACTTTTAACTCACCTGGAGGTTTTCCCCGATCGGATGAAAGCAAACTTGAATCAACTCCAGGGAGTTGTTTTTTCTCAGAGAGCTCTTCTTCTATTAGTTGAAAAGGGAATGGCCAGAGATGAGGCTTACGAGATCATCCAAAGGAATGCTTTAGAGGCACTGGACAAAAAAACTTTATTTTTAAATCTATTAAAATCTGACTCCGCCGTGATGACGATTTTAGGGAAATCTGGGCAGTCAGATTTGGAAAATATTTTTGATCCCACCTATTACTTTCAGCATCTTGACCATATTTATAAAAAGGTACTTGAATCATGAACTACATAAAAC